>CAZRQF010000007.1:0-30262 GCA_964602275.1 uncultured Eubacteriales bacterium | reverse complement strand
TTATAAAATATGATTTTATTTTTTCAGTTAATTGATTAAAAATTATATCTGGTATTTTTTCAATTTTAGTTATTGATTCCATATATTCTACTAAATTATCTTGGCCATCTGCTAATAAAAATTCTGTAAATGTCATAGGGTACATTTCTAAATATTCCACTTTTCCTACTGGAAATGATGTATGTGATAATTTAATTCCAAGTAAACTTCCTGCACATACTATATGATATTCATTTGCTTCTTCTTTAAAGTATTTTAATGAATTTAATGCATCTGGACATTCTTGTACTTCATCAAATATTATTAATGTTTTTTCTGGCTTTATGGCTTTTCCTGTTGCAAATACGAGCTGTTCTAATATTCTTTTTGGATCTTTCGTACTTAAAAATAATTCTTTAAGTGCTTCATCATGGTCAAAATTAAAATACGCAACATTCTCATACTGTTCTTCGCCAAATTCTTTTAGTATATATGTTTTTCCAACTTGTCTAGCTCCTTTTAGTATTAACGGCTTTCTATCTTTTCTATTTTTCCATTCAATTAATTGTTCTTTTATATATCTACGCATTGCACTCACCTCTTCATATTATATGTGTATCTATATAGTATTATACCTGCAAAATCACATTTTTGCAATTCATTTTAGATATTTTATCACACTTTTACAAGCCTTTTTCGAATTTCTATCACACTTTTGCAAGTGTTTTTGAACTTTTTATCACATTTTTGCAAGTTTTTTAAATTTATTTTTTATAACTTGCATATAAGATTTTTTTATTATAAAATTTAGTAGCATGTAATTATTACAAAAGTAATTTGAAGGGAGTACAAAAGTTATGGAAATTAACGAAGAAAAAAGAAAAAAATTTATGGAATTTGCAGGTAAAAGAGTAAATAATGTTTTACATGATATTCAGATTTTAGAACCAATGTCGAGAAGTGCAACATACGACTTTACAAAACAAGATGTTGAAGAAATGTTTGCTGCAATGCAAGAATCTTTAGATACAGCAAAAGCTGAATTTTATAAAAAATTTGAAGAAAAAGCTAGAAATGAAAAAAGAACATTTACATTTGGTTCAAGTGCTAGCGTAGATACTCCTACAAAATCAACTTTAGAAGCAGCCCCTACTACAGAGCCAAATGAAACATACGAAACAGAAGTTGTAAATGCAGACACTACTACTTGTGAAACAGTTGAAACTTTGTAAATATCAAGGCACACATAATGTGTGCTTTTTTATATATTAAAAATGTCTGCGTTCTTAAAAATTTTACATTTAACGAGAACAAACCTTTTTCTTGACAGCCATTTTTAGGTATGATATGTTTACTATTGTAATTTAAAGTTATTAATAATTTCGGTGTTTCCGAAAGGAGGTTCATTACTATGAAAGATCAGGTAGTTTCAAATAAAACTGATAAAATCGTTTGGCGTGAACGAGCTACTGAGCTTTACAATGATGGTATTGACCCAAGTGAAATTCCAACTTTAGTGTATAATGAGTATAAGGATGATAATGTTTTTAAGGCTGAACACAGTGCAAAAAATACTATTTCTCGGTTTTTGAGGGAAAGCTTTCCTCCAAAGCCGAAAACTTTTGAAGAATCCGTTAGTGAGCGTAAAACATCTATTGTAACTCAAGGAGAAAAAAAGCGTGACAAAAAGCTTTTAACTAAAATTGCAGTTACTGATATGATTATTGAGTCTACTCTTAGTGCTATCAAAGCACGCCCATTGCGTGAAATTAAGCCTTTTACTGTAAATCTTGACAAAACTTATTCCGAAGAAACTATTGTGCTAATGATTTCCGACATTCAAGCAGGCACTTACATTTCTAGCGAAGCAAGTGGTGGCTTAAATGAGTACAACTGGTCTATCCTTGAAAAACAGTTTGTTCAACTCTATATCGGGCTTGAAGAAATTGTTACTCGGCATAAAAAAGTAGCTCCAATTAAAAGCCTTCATGTGCATTTGATTGGTGATATTGTTGAAGGTTATGACATTTTTAAAGGTCAGACTCGTCAAATTGATACTGAAATTACCGAACAAGCTATTGGTATTAAAGATTTGCTCTGCGATTTTTTGCAAAAAGCACTCCACTTGTTTGATAAAATTCATGTTGTAGGTGTGCCTGGTAATCACGGTCGTATTGGCACTAAGGGTGAAAATCTTCACTATGTAAGCTGGGATTATATTGTATATAAATGGATGGAATCTGAACTTAAAAATTATACAAATATTACTTGGCAGCTTAGCAAATCTTGGTGGCAAATTGATACAATCTATGGATTCAACTTTCTGCTGTTCCACGGCGACGATATCAGGTCTTGGCAAGGCATTCCTTACTATGGCATTGATAGAGCTGCTAAAAACTATAATGAACTTCTTGAACTTTTGGGACTTAAATATAATTATTTAGAAATTGGTCATTTTCATGTTCCGTCAGAACTTTCTGGCGTAACTACTGAAAAATTTATTAATGGTTGTTGGCCTGGCGGTAGTCTTTACTCCATGAAAGGCTTAGTTACTGCAAACTATCCCGTGCAAAAACTTTTTGCAGTGCATCCAACTCAGGGCGTCACTTACCGCTATCCAATTAAACTTACACTTCCTAAAAAAAAGAAGTAAAAAAATGCCGTGCTTTTTTCGCACGGCGTTTTTTTAGTCTTTATATCCTCTATATATTACTATTAAGTTTTCTATTTCGTCTATTGCAATTCTATCTCCTGCTTTTAATATTAATTTTTCCGGTTCTTCTATTGTGCCAGAATAAAATTTCCATTCTCCAGATGTCTTTGATACTTTTGAATATACAACAATATATTTTTCAAACAAGTATTTTTTACCATTTACTTCAAAACTATCTTTTGAAAAGTCTATTTGTTCACCATTTGTTAAATTTGCAACTTTATTCTTTACGCTTTCAATTATATAATCTCTTTTATCGCCTAATAACTTTGCATTGTATCTTTCTTTTACTGTAAGTTCATCTTCGTCTACTGTGTATGATATTAAATCGCCAGGCTCACAAGTTGCAATGCCTACTAATTCGTATTCTGATACAACATTATTAAACGGACTTACTCTTATTTTTAAGACATACTTTTCCACCTTGTTATCTTCTGAAATTTTTTCTTCATATACATCTAAAACCCTAGCATATTTATATTCGTACTTGTTTAACTCTTTTTCTATAAACACGGCAATTGCGTTATTATATTCATTATATACAACATGAACAACTTCTTTTTCTAAATCTTCTAATACATTTTTATCATCTTCTACATACATATTATAACTTTTTATGGATTTATCTGAATTAACTTGATATTCTTTTTCTATAACATATATTACGGTTTCTTCGTCAACACCATAACCACCTATACTACTTCCAGAATAAGTTTTATTTTCTATATTCATATCAACCTTAGCATTTGAAATTTCTAGTCCATCTGAGAAAACTTTTAAAGATTCAATCCACGAGCCAGAGTATTCAAAGTTTATTAAAGAACCTGCTTCAAGCTCATTACTGTACACCGAATTTTCATATGTAAAAGTTTTTATTTTATCATTTATAGCAAGCTCTACTTCCATACTTTCATCGTCTAGTTTGTTACATTCTACAACAATGCCAAATCTTAAAACTTCTACAGCATTTTCATAATTTTCCTCAAAACACATTTGCATTACTTCTCCGGAATAACTAGTAATAAGTTCAACACTTCTACCAACATATTCTTCTAATTTTTTCTTACTTATTTTCTTTAAAGTTTCACTGCCATATAACTTATAAATAGCACTTTCATCGCATTCATAAATATTACCATTAACAATCAAACACAATATTCCATTTTTTAAAGTTACTTCTTCAAGTTCGCCTTTTGTTAATTTGTTATAATAAACATACATACCATTTTTTAGTTTAGATAACACACCATTTTCTTTAATAGCAGACCACTCCATAAACTCGCCATCTTCATTTATTAAAACTTCCGATATTTCAATTTCTATTTCGTCATTTATAAGTATAGTTCCACTTTTAACTTCTGTTTCATCGTCATCATCATTATCGTCATCTTTTTTTGTAGTAGTTGTTGTAATTTTTGCCTCTTTTACCAAAATATTTTCGTTAGAACCCAAATATGTAACTCTATCAATTTTTCCATTATTATTAAAATATACATATGCGTAATTTTTACTCTTACCTAACACATATTCATTCTTTTTGACAGCATTTAAATCATATATATCTTTTAGTTCTAATGTAGAACCATCGTCAAACTCCTCGTCGTAAATAAAGCTTAATCCAACTGCCATATTTTCTTTTATATTATATATTCCAGAAACTTTTACACCTATACGCCTTAAAGGTATAGCATTTGGCACTTTCACATAGTCAATTTTTCTAGTTGCAATTGCATACTCGCCTGATTTATCAACATATATTTCTTCTAAAATGTCATCATCTATTATTGCATAATCAGGATAATATCTATCTATAATCTTGCCCGCAACATTATCTCTTACAAATCCATCATATGTTTTTTCTTTTATTATCATATAAGTTTCGCAGTTTAACATATTCCAAATCATTATCGCTACATCGCCACGAGTAGCAAAATCTGAATTTTTAAAATATCCTAGGTTTTTAGCAAGCCTAATATCGCTCATTTTCTTTATGTAAGGCACTTCCCAGCTTTCGCCCTCTTTTGCTGTAAGGTTTGTATAACCAAGCGCTCTTATTAACATTGTTACAGCTTCAGCATATGTAACTTTCTCATTCGGTCTAAAAGTTCCATCTGAGTAACCATTTATAATTTTCATGTCAGCTGCGGCACAAACATAATCATAATACCACTCACTATCTTTTACATCTTTAAATGGTTTACTTCCCTCTGGTGCAGCGTCTACAATTAAATCATCTAAACCATACACCGTAAAAACAAGCTTTGCCATTTCGGCTCTTGTTACGCCTCTATTTGCCGAAAACACATGCTCAGATGTTCCATCTACAATACCAAGCGTATATAAAATCTCGGTTGGACTTTCATACTTAGTACCTAAAACATCATAAAATTGTGCACCAAAACAAGCCGTGCTCGCTGAAATAATTATAATCATTAATATAAAAGTTATATAAAATTTTTTCATTTGTACTCCCCCTAATTTTCTATAAATATATTATATATTATTGAAAAATAGTGTCAATAGAGCAAATTTATTCATTGATTCACTAACTTATTGTCATCGCAAAAAACTATATATCAATACAAAAAAAGTGTTCATTTTAGAAAGTTTTTGTACTACTAATACAAAAACTTGAAAAAAAGTATATTTTATTGTATAATGAGTATAATTATAAAAAGGAGGTCGTTTTTATGATACAAAGAGATGAATACTTAAATGAATTAAAGAAATTTAAAGATAAAAGTCTAATTAAAGTCATAACTGGAATACGAAGATGCGGAAAAAGTACATTATTAGAGATTTTTAGAAATTATTTGATAAAAACAGGAATAGAAGAAGAACAAATAATAAGTATAAATTTAGAAGATTTACAATATAATTTTATTCAAAATTATATGGATTTATACAACTATATAACCAGTTTATTAAATAAAGATAAAAAAAATTATATATTTATAGATGAAATACAAAATATTCCAAATTTTCAAAAAGTAGCTGATAGTTTATACATCAAAAAGAATGTTGATTTGTATATAACTGGTTCAAATGCTTTTTTACTGTCTTCAGAACTTGCTACATTGCTTTCTGGAAGATATATTGAAATTAAAATGTTACCATTATCTTTTAAAGAATATATAGGAGCTAACCAAAGTGACGATTTAGAAGATGTATATAGAAAATATATCTCTTTAAGTTCATTTCCTTACACGCTAGAACTAGAAGAAGATGAAATTAGCAAGTATTTAGGCACTTTATATAACAATGTAATAATCAAGGATATAATGGTTAGGAAAAATATATCAGATGAATCTATCTTAAAAAGTGTAGCTAATTTTGCATTAGATAATATTGGTAATATTCTGTCTGCAAACAGTATTGCTAATACCTTAACAAATGATGGAAGAGCCATAAATGTGAGAACAGTAGAAAAATATCTAGATGCTTTTATCGAATCTTTCTTCTTATATAAAGCAAGTAGATATGATATAAAGGGTAAACAATATTTAAAAACAGGCGAAAAATACTATGTCTGCGATTTAGGATTACGATATTTCATGTTAGGTAGAAAACTTGGCGACAGAGGGCATATATTAGAAAACATTGTATATTTAGAGCTTTTAAGACGCGGTTACGAAGTCTATATTGGAAAAGTTGAAGAATTTGAAGTTGACTTTATTGCAATAAATAGGAATGGAAAACACTACTTTCAAGTTTGCGAAACCTTAAAAGATAACGATAATAAAATATTAACAAGAGAATTAAATTCTCTGCAAAGAATAAATGATAATTATGAAAAAATAATATTAACTATGGATAAAATTCCTCTTTCAAATGAAGAAGGTATTATTATACGAAATGTTTTAGATTGGTTACTTGATAAATAATAGAGCAAATTAGTATAATCTATTATAAGTTTACAATAATATAACACCGTAAATATAAAAAGGATGGGATTTTTCCCATCCTTAAAAAAGTTCATATACTAAATTAGTCAGCATTTTTTACATAACCATTACATTCTGTGCAGAATCCATCTGTACCTGCTTTTGCTGTTTCGCAGTCACAAACTTCTTCCATACCTCTAATGATGTATGCAACTTTAGCGTCTTTGTCGATAGAAATTCTATCAGCTACTTCTAAATCAAGAGCTTCAAATTCAACTTCTTCAAAAGTATCAACTACATATTGAAGTTCTGTATCAGCTTCTTTATCTAATTCAACATCGATTATTACTATTCTGTAATCATCAACATCAATCTTAAAATCTTCTTTTATAGCTGTAGCTGTTAATTTAACTTCAACTGAATCTTCTCCATTAACCTCAACATTATTAACTGTTACTCTCTTGCCATTTACAGCATAAACATAACCATGATTTTCTGTAGCAAGATTTAAGTGAGCTTTTGTTATTGGATTTCCTTTAACTGTAAGTTCATAATCACCATCTTTGTTTTCTTTTACTGTAAATGCAGCAAAAGCATCATCATCTGCATCTAACTCTGTTGATACATATATTTCTTTTGTACCGTCTTCTAATATCATTTCAACTTCATCTTTAGCAAGTTCATTATCTCCGTCAACTTTTGCAAGTTTACCGAAAATCATATCTGAATTTGTTTTATCGTCAAATACAAATACATATTTAACTGATTTTGCACCATCATCTTCTTCTGCTTCTTTGTCAAGAACTACATAAGCTGCTTTTGCACCATCTAATACTTTTAATTCATCCATACCTTCAACGAATTCACAAGCAAATGTTGTTTTCTTTGTAGATGCAGTTGTTTCTGTTAATAATTTAACTACTACAACATCATCATCAACATATGCATATTTAGTTCCGTTGCTTGTTAAAGCTTCTGATTTTTCATTGTAATCTGCTTTTGTAAGCTCTGCTACTTCATATTTGTCTTTTTCAACATCGTCTACTTCATATTTACCATATTTACCAGCTGTAACTGTGTAAGCATTTAATCTATCAGTATTGTTTGAATCACTACCGTCATTTATTTTATCTGCAACAAATTTAATGTCGATTACTTCACGGCTTGAATTAAATTCAGCAAATACTACTTTGTTTTTAACAATTGATGCAGAATTTGCAAGTGTTGCAGCAACTTGAGCTGCCCCTTCATCATCTTCATCAAGGTTCATTTCGTATGTGTCATCGCCATTTTCATTTTCTAATACGATTGTATCATTTGATTTGTTGTATTTTACTATTTTGTAGAATCCATAAGTTGTATCTTCTTCTTCATCTAAGTTACCAAATTCAAGTCTTACTACAAATCCAAAAGCATCATTTAATAATCTAACTTCTTCATTCTTGAAGTCTTTGTATAATTTTTTAGCTTTATCACCTGTAAATAACATAGACTTTGAATCATCATCTTCTGGGTCAACAATACATGTAGCTTTGTCGTCTAATAGATATTTTTCACCATCAACTGTTAAAATACCTTGAGATTCATCAACAACATATTTTGTTAATTCACCTTCAACTTCTGAAGATTCAACAATATAGAATACTACATCTTCATTTTCTTCAGATACAAGAGTTACTTTTGTTAAAATATCTCCTAATTCAACCTCTTTCATTGTTGATCTTTCGCCATCAACGATTACAAGTCTTGTTTCATCATCGTCTTCATCATAACGAGTTCCGTTTATTGTGATGTAATCATCTTTAGCAGCTCCGCCTCTTACTTTTTCTACATATTCGCTTTCAACTTTGTATTCAGAAGAAGCTAAAGTAGTCTTTTTACCTTTTATTCTTAAGTAAGAATAATCAGCATCAGCATCTACAGTATATTTGTCTTCTGCTAAATCATATGATTTACCATCAACTAATTTGTCATCACCGTTAGCTACCATTGTTAAGATTACTTCATCTTCTGTGTTTACAAGAACTTCAACTGTTGTTCCTTCAACAAATGTGTAGAAATCATTTCTATCATATGTGTATGTACCGAAAAGTTCTTCACCATCATATAATGTAACTTCTACTTCTGCCATTTCGTCACCAGCAACTATTTCATAGCTATTGAAAGTTACTTCAGCATATACATAGTCAGGGAACTTAACATTTAACATGATTGAACCTCTTTCAGATGTCATACCTGTACCTTGGTTTTCAGAAGAAATCTTCCACATTGGAGTTCTTAACATGTTCCATAATAATATAGCTATATCTCCTCTTGTAGCTCCGTCTGAAGAACTTGAATATGTAACATCATCTGTTAATTCTAATTCTCTAGCTTTTAATATAGCGTTTGTTGGCCATGTTCCTTCTGCTTCCATAACATTACCATAACCTAATGCTCTTAACATCATTGTTAAAGCTTCAGCATATGTAACTGTCTTTTCTGGTTTGAATTCGCCTGTTGGATATCCTTTGATAATACCAGCTGTAGCAGCTGTGTTAACATATCCTCTAGCCCAAGCATATGATTCACCATCTTTTAAAGATTCATCTGTGAATACATTGTCTCCGCTAGCTCTTTCAGCGTCTTCTTCTAATCCCATGCAAATAACTAGCATTTTTGCTAATTCTGCTCTGTTTACTTCTTTTGCTGGTTGATATTTTCCGTTTGGATAACCGGCAACAACTTCTAGCTCTATTAAAGCTTCAACAGCTGCTTCGTATTTTGTGCCTTCTACATCAGTTAAGTTAACAGATGCAAATGCTGTTGCACAAAGTCCAAGAACCATTGAAAGAGCTAGTACTAATGATACTATTCTTTTCATTAGATAATCCTCCTTTAAAATTTTGTTTTTTCGAAAGGAAAGTTTTTTGAATGTGATTAGGTTATCCCCTTCCTTCCATTTCCTGCTCTAAAACAACCTAACCTTTGCAAGGCACATAAATTATGGTACTTAATTACCATTTCTATGCAACTTGCATGCTCATTATATATGTTCTAAATTTTAAGTCAATTTTTTTTATAAAATATTTACCAAATTTACAAATTGTTTACAATTAGCTTACGGAAATAAGCAATTCCTACTATTTTTTCTTTTAAATACCAAAAATGATACAAGTCAAAACCTGTACCATTTTTACATATATATATCTTAAATATGCGTTCTATTACTCATTTCTTAGTGCATCTATTGGATTTAATTTTGCTGCTTTATATGCTGGGAATAGTCCAAATGTTATTCCTATTGCAAGTGATATGCTAAATGCAGCTAGTGTCCATGGTAGTGAATATACCGGCTCTATTAATCCTATTGCTCCTATTACATATTTTATAGTTAATAGTCCTAATATTATTCCGATTATTCCTCCAAGACCTGTTAAAAGCAAGCTTTCTATTAAGAACTGTACCATGATGTCTTTCTTTTTTGCCCCTATTGCTTTTCTTATTCCTATTTCTCTTGTTCTTTCAGATACCGATACAAGCATTATGTTCATAATGCCTATTCCACCTACTACAAGTGATATTGTTGCTATACTTCCTAATATAAGCATCATTATATTACTTATATCTCCCATTATTGATAGCATTGATTCTTGTGTTACCACGATGTATGAATCTTCGTCTTTATATATATTATATAGGTAGTCTTTTATTTTTTGTGTTGCCACATCTATTACATCACTTGAAGTTGCCTCAGCTAAAAACATTGTTACATTTGTAATTTTTAATGTTCTTTGTGCAACTGTTATTGGCATTAGTACAGCATCGTCATTTGTGCCCTCCATTCCATTTGCAACTGACTCTAGCACACCTATTACTAAAAATTTTGTTCCGTTTATTTTTACATATTTTCCTACGGCATCTTCACCTGGAAACAACTTATTCTTTACGGCAGCACCAATTGCCACAACTTTATCGTTTTTTTCTATATCTAGTTTAGATATAAATCTTCCTGACTCCATTTTTCTTCCTTGAATGTCAAGGTAGCTTTCATCTGTTCCAAATACTTTTGTTGTTTTTGTTTCTTTCCCGTATTTTACATTTGATTGACTATATATATATGGAGATATTTTGCTAATATATGGGCTTTGTTCTTCTAGTGTTTCTGCATCGTCTAGTGTAAATTCTCTTCCTTCAGAAGCTGATAGTATCATAACTGTTATAGAGTTTGAGCCTAATCCTTCTATTTTTGAAGTTACTGACTGCATGCTTCCTTGTGCAAATCCTACTGCAACTATTACTGCCATTACACCGATTATTACTCCAAGCATTGTTAACGCTGAGCGTGTTTTATTTCCCCATATGCTTTTTATCGCCATTTTGTATGCAAATAAAAAATTCATTTCAAAACTCCTTACTATGATTCTTCATATAGTTTTCCATCTTGTATACGCACAATTCTTTTTGCCTGTTTTGCTACATCTTGGTCATGTGTTATAAGTATTATTGTGTTTCCTTGATTATGCAAGCTTTTAAATATGTCCATTACTTCTTTTCCAACTTTCGAGTCTAAGTTTCCAGTTGGTTCATCGCCTAATATAATTGGCGGATTAGTTACCAATGCCCTTGCTATTGCAACTCTTTGTTGTTGTCCTCCTGAAAGCTCTGTTGGCTTGTGGTCTATTCTTGCTTCAAGACCTACTTTTTCAAGTGCTTCTTTTGCTAGCCTATGTCTTTCGCTTGCAGGAATGTTTTTATATATAAGTGGTAATTCTACATTTTCAACTGCACTTAATTTTGGTAACAAGTTAAAGCCTTGAAATACGAAACCTATCATATTGTTTCTAATTTCTGCTAATTCGTCATCTGTTTTTCCACCAACATTTTTCCCGTTTAATGTGTATGTTCCTTTTGTCGGGACATCTAAACAACCTAATATGTTCATTAATGTAGATTTTCCAGAACCAGACGGACCAATTATTGATACAAATTCTTTTTCTTTTATATGGAGTGATACATTATTAAGTGCATACACTTCATTTTCACCTAATTTATATATCTTATAGATATTTTCCAAATTTATCATTTTCGTCTTCCTCCGTTAGTTAGAAAGCAAGAACCCAAATCCTGAGCTTTGTTCTGGCACTACAACTTCATCGCCTTCGTTTAAGCCTTCTAAAACTTCAATATATGCAGCGTTGCTAATTCCTGTCTTTACTTCCGTTTTGTTTAATGCACCATTTTTTACTACTTGTACATATGATTTTCCATTTTCTTTTTCTAATGCTTCTATTGGTAACATTAATACATCTTTGCTTTCATTTAAAATTATTTCTGCACTTGCATTCATTGATATTCTTAGGTTTTCTGTTTGTGGTATTGCTATTGTAACATAATAATCTGTTACTCCGCCTACTGTAACGCCCTCTAGTGGAATTTTTGATATTCTTCCAACTATTGGCTCGTTTTCTGTTTCTGGTATTGCGTCAATTGTTACTAATACTTTCTTGTCCTCAGAAACACTGCTTATATCTAATTCATCAACTGGTATTTTAAATTCGTACTCACTAGTGTTTGATACTGTTGTAACTAATGTTCCAGCAGACACGATATCGCCAACTTTTATTGATTGTGCTGTGATTGTTCCTGAAATAGGAGCAACTATTGTATAATCTTCTAGTTTGTCTTTTGCATATGCTAATTGTTCATATGCGTTTTGCAAGCTTACAGTAGCAGTTTGCAAGTTTGCACTTATGTCGTCATTTTTTATTTCAGCTATAATATCTCCTGATTTTACATATTGTCCGTTTTTCACATATAGTTTTGAAACTTCTCCAGTTGCGTTAGAAAGCACTTGTGATGCAACTTTTTTGCTAAAGTTTGCTGTATTAGCAGAAGTTATTTTTGCTCCGTCATTTGTAGCAATTGAAGCTTTTGCTTTTAATCCACTTAGCGAATATTCATCCGAGTCAACAGTTATCGCTATATCAACTACAACGCTTCCAGAAGATAATGTATTTTTGCTTGTTCCAATGTAAGAAACATATCCATTTACATATGAATATGAATCTACTAATAAAATTTCAGCACTATTTCCAATAGAAACTTGGTCTGCAACTGACGCTAAAAATTGCAATGTTACTTCGTATCTATTGGTAGAATCTATATCACAGATATTCATAACGCTTGTAACATATGAACCTTCATCTATACTTAAATTTCTAATAGTTCCCTCGCTATTTGCTTTTATTTTCATATTATTTACTTGATTTGATAATAGATTTTTTGTAATTTCGGCTTGTCTTACACTTGCTTCTTGTGTTTTTAAATTCATTTCATATGCTTCTGAATCAAATTTTAATATTACATCGCCTTTGTTTACCGTGTCGCCTTCATCAAAGTAAATTTCATCTACCGTTGCCGACACTTTTGCAATTTCTTTTCTTGATTCCATAGCTGATACCGTTCCGCTTCCAGTAATCGACGAAATTATATCTCCTTTTTCTATCTTGGCAGTTCTGTATTGTGCATCTGTTTCTTTATTTCCAAAAATCACACCTAACACAACTATTACTGCTAAAATTATTAATACTACTCTTACCCACTTCTTTTTTAGAAACTCTTTCATATCACTCTTTCCTTTCGATTGCTTTTACAAAAAAATTACCTTATATTATACAACATTTTTGTTTTTTCACTTTAATATACACAATATTTTCACATTCAAATCTTACAAAAGGAGTATTTTTGCTAATATAGAATTAGCTTTAAAAACACTCCTACACTTTTTATTCTATTATGTCCAATATCTCTTTTATTTTTTCAACTTTTTCTTGTACAATCGTATATGACTTTTGCAACGATAAAATCTGCTCTTTTGCTTTAAATTCATCGTTTGCATGTATATACAATATAGGCTCGCCTTTTTCTACTCTATCACCTATTTTTTTAAGCACTTCTATTCCAACTGCATAATCAATTTCATCTTCTTTTTTTAGTCTTCCACCGCCAATATTTACAACTGCTTGACCAATATTTTTGGTTTCTATTGCACTTATATATCCGCTTTCTCTAGCTTCTACCGGTATCTTATATTTAGCTGTTGTTATCATTTCAGGCTCGTCTATTACTCTCGAATCTCCCCATTGTCTTTGTATTAACTCTTTAAATTTGTTTAAGCCTTCTCCACCATCTATCTTACTTTGAATTAATCTCATATTGTTTACTATATTATCGCCTTTGCCAGCCATTTTTAAAATGTATGCTCCTAGCACGCAACATACTTCTACAACATCCGCTTCGCCCTTGCCTTTTAAAACATCTATTGCTTCTTTTACTTCTAGTGCATTACCACAATATCTTCCAAGTGGTTGATTCATATTTGTAATTACAGCAATTGTTTCCTTGCCTGCCATATTTCCTATTTTAACCATTGTTTCTGCAAGTTTCCTTGCTCTTATTTCACTTTCCATAAAAGCACCGCTACCACAAGTTACTTCTAAAAGTATTTTATCTGCACCTGCAGCGATTTTTTTGCTCATTACACTTGATGCAATTAGCGGTATACTTTCAACCGTTCCTGTAACATCACGCAAAGCGTATAATTTTTTATCCGCTAATGCAATGTTTTGAGATTGGCTCATTAGAGCAATACCTATCTTCTTTACATTTCTAATAAATTCATCTAATTCAAGATTTGTTCTAAAGCCTGGTATTGAGTCTAGCTTGTCTACTGTTCCTTGCGTATATCCAAGACCTCTGCCCGACATTTTTGCAACTGGCACTCCGCACGCCGCAACAAGTGGCATTACAACGATGGTTACTTTATCGCCAATTCCTCCCGTGCTATGTTTATCTACTTTTATACCATCTATTTGAGATAAATCTAATATATCTCCAGAGCGTGACATCGCTATTGTCAAATCTAATATTTCCTTTTCAGACATTCCATTTAAATAAATTGCCATAAGCAAACTAGATGCTTGATAATCTGCAATGTTTCCATATGAATATTCTTTTATAAAGAACTCTATTTGTTCTGTTGATAATTCTTTGCAATCTCTCTTTGCTTTTATAATTTCATTGATATTCATATTTTCCTCCTTTTATACCTCTATATTATCTTTTATTTTCTCAAATTTTCCCTCGCCAATACCAGATACATTCATAATGTCTTCTACGCTCATAAAATATCCATTTGTTTCTCTATACTCTATAATTCTTTTTGCCATGCTACTACCAATTCCATTAAGCGTTTCCAATTCTTCTTTAGTCGCTGTGTTGAGGTTTACTAACATACTTTTTGAATTTGAAGAATTGATTTTAACATTAGAATTACTTTTGTTAGTTTCTTCTTCATAAATTATTTTTGCAGGCACTACAATTTTTTGTTCATCTTTTACAACGCTTGCTAAATTTACTTTGCTCAAATCTGCTTCTTCAGTTTCGCCACCTGCAAGTTCTATAAGCTCATAAATTCTAGTTCCTTGCAAAACTTCCATAACCCCTGGATTATGCACACATCCCTCAATATGTACATATATTTTTTCTATTTCACTACTTGCCTCTTCGTTTGACTGTATAACGATTTCATCTTTCGGCAGAAGTTTATAACCAATATAAGTAGAAATAATTAAAGCCCCCAATACAAAAATGTATTTTGTTTTTATTTCCATTTTTCCTCCTTATATTTGTTTTTTCAAAGTTATTATATCTAATATGACAAAAGTTTGCAAACTTTTACTTGTCTTTTATGTGCTTTTTATATAAAATACTTTTATGGAGGTTGAATATGAAAAAATTTTTATTTTTCTTAAGCTTTGTATTTCTTTGTATGATTCCATCGCAAATATTCGCTGTTTCAACAAACAGTCCTAATGCGATTTTAATAGATGCTGATACAGGTAGAGTTCTATACGAAAAAAACGCAGACGAAGCTGCATATCCTGCCAGCACAACAAAAATATTAACCGCAATTTTAGCACTTGAAAATTGTAATCTTACAGACGAGGTTACAGCAAGTTACGCAGCTGTAATGAGTGTACCAGTTGGTGGAAGCCACGCAGCAATCCAAGTTGGCGAAACGCTTACAGTTAAAGAATTGCTACAAGCATTACTTGTATGTTCTGGGAACGATGCAGCTAACATATTAGCTGAACATATTGGCGGAAGTACAGAAAGTTTTGCCGCAATGATGAACACAAGAGCAAAAGAACTAGGTTGTACAAATACGCACTTTGCAAATCCAAGCGGTCTACACGACAGCAACCATTACACAACAGCTCGTGATTTAGCGATTTTATATAAATACGCAACCGACAATTTCTCAGATTTTAATGAAATTGTAGCTACAATTAGATTTAGATTACCAATAACTGATAAATATAGTTCAGATGATAGATTTTTCTTAAATTCAAATCAACTAATCGTACCGAATTCTAGTAGTAGTTCAAAAAATTATTATTACGCTTATGCAACAGGTGGTAAAACAGGCTATACAAAAGAAGCTAAAAACTGCTTGGTAGCAGGAGCTACAAAAGATGGTGTTCATCTAATAGCTGTAGTTTTAGGAGCTACACAAGACGAAAAAGGCGTAAGTTACAGATTTACTGATGCAAAAGCATTATTTGAATACGGTTTTGAAACAATCGTACCAAATCAAATCGCAAAAGCAAATACAGTTTTAAAAACATTACCAGTAGAAAATGCAAAAGAAAAAGATGCTACTGTAAAATTGCAACTAAAAGAAGATTTATCAACAACTGTGGACAGAACAGATTTATACAGCACATTTGAACCAATACTTGTATTTGACGAAACAATAACAGCACCAATTACTGAGGGCGATGTGCTAGGCACGGCAACATACAAAATATATGATAACGAATACACAATAGACCTAATAGCAGGAAATTCTGTAGAAGCAAAAAACAATATAGCAGCAGGAATAGCAAGCTTCACTAAAAACACTTTAATAACAGTTGGAATACTCGGAATTTTACTTGTAATAGTAAGAACTTACAACAAAGCAGAAGCAAAAAGACGAAGAAGAAGAAGAGCATACACAATAAATAGATATAACACAAGATTTAGAGGCTAATCAAAGCCTCTTTTTTATTGCACTTTATAGGGTTTTACTAGACTAAATCTTTTGTCACATTTTTACCTCAGTTTAAAAAAGATAATAAAAAGCCACTTAAGCCAAACTTAAGTGGTTTACATGGTGAGCCTGGAGCGATTCGAACGCCCGACCCACGCCTTAGAAGGGCGTTGCTCTATCCAGCTGAGCTACAGACCCATGCGTCGTCAAAAGACAATATATATAATAGCATTTGAAATTAGTTTTGTCAATTATTTTCTAAAAAAAGATAGAAATATTTTGTGTTTATATTATTTTTGCAACTAATACTGTCATATCATCTTTTGCTACGCCCAAGTTTTGGTCTATTGCTTCTTGCAATATTATGTCGGCAAGTCGCTGCGTATTTTCTGTTTTTACCGCTTTTAAAAGTTCTGTTATCCATAGTTCTTTTGGAGTGTATTCTGTGTTTGCATCTACTATTCCGTCACTTACCATTACTATAATATCGCCTTTTTCTAGTTTCTTTCCATACAAGTCTACATCCATATTTTCTAAAATTCCTATTGGAAGTCCTGCCGTTTGTATCATATCAACTTTGTTTTCTTTTTTTATGTATGTCGGACACGATGATACTTTTATAAATTCTGTACTTCCATCTATCAAATTTATTATCGCCGCATCTAGTGTTGCAAATATTTCATCTTCTTCTGTTATTAGCACAGAATTTACAATGTCTACGGCTGATGTTTTTTCCACTCCTGTGTTTAATAAGTTTTCTAATGTATTTATCACTTTTTTGCTTTTACTACTTGCCTTTTCTCCTGTACCCATTCCATCGCTTATCGCAAGCAAGTATTTTCCGTCATCTAATGCTGTATTTGTAAAGTTATCTCCCGATATAACAGAACCATTCTTTTTGCATTTAGCAAGTCCCACCGAAAGTTTATAACTTGGTTTGATTTCTTCATTTTTATCGCTTGTGGCTACTGCCATATCATTTTTTATATTTTTTATTGCAGAAGACATTTCTTTTAATTGTTTATATACTTGACTTCTCTGCTCATTCATTTTTTGTTGCCAATTTTGATTAACCTTATATATTTGATACGAAAAATTTAGTCCGTCTACTAGTAGCTCTTTATTTTCACATATGCTATTTTCTAAAAGATTTTCTTTTTTTATTTCTCCATTTTCTTGAAGTGTTTCTATCGAATTAAAGACTGTTTCATACATTGAATGATAGTTTTTTTCCCAACATTTAGCATAGTTTTCACATTTTTGACATGCACTTTCTTTTAATGATTTTATAAAAGATTGCATTTCTTCTGACGAGTTTTCTTTTTCTTTTATTTCTTCGCCTGCTATATTTTCTATTGCTTCCGACATAGCACCAAGTCTATAAATTGTATTTTTTTCAAATAGTTTTACTTCCCTATTGGTTAAACTGCCATCATAGTCAAACAAGTTTTCTATAAATATAGTAAAACTCTTTGGTATGAAAAATAGACAAACCGATGCAACTACTATTTCTCTTAAGTTTATTATTACTTCCGTTGACCCATTTGCGTAAAAAGCCAAAATCATATTTCCTAAGATAAATCCTATGCCCGCACCTATTTTTCCATACTTAGAAAAGACACCTGAAAGTAATCCGCTAAAACCATATGTAGCAATCATTACTGCTGAACCATATCCCATAATTCCTAGCACGATAGATATTGCAATCCCCGCAGTTGCACCTATGCAAGCACCACATTTCCAGCCTAAAATCATTACCATAAGCACACTTAAAATACCTCTTATTGATACTCCAAATAATGATAAGTCGCCAAGCAAACTTATTGCAACTGTTAAAAGAACGCTAGTTGCAAGCAAATCTTCAGATGAGATAACACTTTTTTTATTATAGTCTATAATTGTAGATAGTCCTTCTGAAAATATTAAGTAAAAGATTGCTGATGTTATTGCTGAATATATCGCTAAAACAGAATCATATATTGGAGTTTTTGATGCAAATAATGTTATTGATTCTGCTATCGCTACCGCTACTAGCATTTTTATAGTATCAGTTGTTTTGTTTTGTTCTTTCGTATTTAAGAATGCTTTTAATGCTATAAAAAGTACAGCCGATATTATAAATTTTAGCATAGCAAGCGGTCCAAATTTTATTAATGTTACTAAAAGTATACCTATGAATGGTATTAATACTGGTACTTTATTAGAAGCAGCAGCTCCAAAGGCTGCCACTCCAAAAGGGGTTGTCCCTGTCATAAGTTTAGCTCCACTGACTATTAATGTAATTAAATATGTCAGTATGTTTTTCTTATTTTGAACTAACTTTTTTATCACTACTTCATACACCTCTTAACTTTTTCTTTTGAATACTTGATAATTATACTGTATTCACCATGAATTTCTTGTCACATTGTAGTCAATATTAGAAAAAGTTTCTTACAAAAAATTACAAATAAATCTATTATTGCTCATCTAGCTGCATTGATATTAGTTTTGTTATACCATGCTCTTGCATTGTCACTCCGTATACTGTGTTTGCCGCTTCCATTGTTCCTTTTCTGTGAGTTATTACTAAAAATTGTGTTTCTCTTGAAAATTTCTTTAAATATTCTGCATAACGATATACATTTACATCGTCTAGTGCCGCTTCTATTTCGTCTAGTATACAAAATGGTGATGGGCTTAATTTTAAAATTGCAAATAGCAAAGCTATTGCAGTTAGTGCTCTTTCTCCTCCTGATAAAAGCATCATATTTTGAAGTTTCTTTCCTGGTGGTTGAACTTCTATTTCAATTCCCGTTTCTAAAATATTGCTCTCATCTGCAAGCCTTAGCGTTGCATGGCCGCCTCCAAATAGCTCTTCAAACACTTCTTCAAAGTTTTTATTGATTATTTCAAAGTTTTGAGCAAATTGAATTTTCATTACTTCAATCATATCGTCAATAATTTTTACTAATGATTTTTCTGAAGCCTCCAAATCATTTCTTTGAGTTCTTAAAAATTCATATCTTTCGCCAACTGCCTTATATTCTTCTATTGAGTTTATATTGATATTTCCAAGTGCTTTAATTTCTGACTTACATTTGTCAACTTCTTTTGCAGTTGTTGATGTTACTTCTGCATAATTTTTAGCTGTATTTGGAGTTGTTTCATAATCTTCCCACATTTTATTTTGAATTGTTTCTATATCCATTTCTAATTTAGATTTTTTCAAATCTAATTTCATGGCTTGCTCTTTTAATATGTCTAATGTTTTAAATGTGTCATCAATCGTTTTCTCAGTTTCCACCAAAGCGTCATTCTTTGCTTCTCTTCTTCTTCTAGCTTCTTGAATTTCGCCCTCAAATGCTACTATTGTAGCAGTAATATTTTCAATGCTTACATTTGCATTTGAAATATTTTCTTGCATTTCTTCATTTTCTTTTTGCATTCTTGATTTTTCTTCTTCTCGTCTTTCTATATTTCTATCGCAATTTTCTATATCTTTTTCAATTCTTTCTACTATTTCATTTATAGATGTCGCACTTTCATCAAATGACGATACTGATATTCTTAAATCCATAATGTCAGAATTTAAATCGTCAATTATTTTTTGCTGTTCACTATTTTTATCTGCAAACTCTTTTACGATTATTTGTGCTTCTTCATTTTCTTTATCGGCATTAGAAATAATCAAGTTAATCGCATTAATATCTAGTTTTGAATTTTCGTCTTGCACTTTTAAATGTTCTTTTTCAGAGCGTAACATTTCTAGCTTTTTATTAATTCTAGCAATGTTATTTTCAATTGCTACCATTTTTTCATTTTCAGTAGCATAAGAAATGCTTATTTCTTGTAGTTTTCTTTCTGTATCTTCAAATTCAAATATTGCTGTTTCTACGCTTTCTTTGTACTCTGCTAGCTCTTTTTCAACTTGATTATTTTCAAGTTTTAATTTTTTTACAACTTCTTCAAGCTCTGTTATTTCTCTAGCTCTACTTAATATACTTGTCGTTTTCTTAAATACACTTCCACCAGTCATTTGACCAGACGGATTTATTATATCTCCGTCTAATGTTACCATTTTAAATCCGTATTTGCACTTTTTAGCAATTTTTACGGCATTTTCCATATTGTCTACGACTACTGTTTTACCAAGCACATTATTTACTACATTTTCATACTTGCTATCATATGTAATTAAATCAGAGGCAACGCCAATAGCACCATCTAAGTCTTTTAAATTTTGTTTTAGCTTTTCGCCTTTTATTGCAGAAAGCGGAAAGAAAGATGCTCTTCCAAAATTATTAGTTTTTAAATATTCAATTGCTCTTTTAGCTTCTTCTTCTGTTTCAGTTACAATATTTTGAATCGTTCCGCCAAGTGCAAGTTCTATTGCTGTTTCATATCTAGATGGAACTGTTATAAGGTTTGCAAGTGTTCCGCAAATATTGCTCCCAAACTGTCTATCTTTTTGGCACTTTGCCATTACTTCTTTTACAGCTTTTGTATATCCTTCAAACTCTCTTTCTGTTTCTGATAAAAACTTATATCTAGATTCTTTATTATTTATTTCATTTAGCAAGTTTCTAATTTTATTTTCATAATTTAATATTTTTTCATTAGATTCTAGTTTTATTTTTGAAAATTTTTCTATCTTTTCCTGTAACTCATTTTTTTCTTTTGTTACCTTACTAAAAATCGCTTGTTCATCTTCTTTTTGCATCTTTTCTTTATCTAGTTCATGAATATTATCGCCGATTTCTTCTTCAATTTGATTAATTCTTCTATTGTTTGCTTCAACATTTGCACTCAAATTGCTCAAAAGTTCCATTTTTTCAAATTTTAGATCCATATTAGCCATTATTTTAGCTTTTATGTCTTCTATTCTTTTTTGTTCATTTGTTAGATTTTCAGAAAGTTTTCGATATTCTTCTTCTTTTTGCAAAAGCTCTAACTCAAATTTTTTCTTATCTTCAGCAAGTCTTCCTTTCTTTTGAGCTCTTTCTTCTTTTTCTTGTTCTAACTCTATTTTTTTTGTATTATACTCTTCTATCTCTAGCGTAAACTTTTCAAAATTTTCATTGTTGTGTGAAATTCTTTCATTAAATATTCCAATATCGCCTTTTTGCTTTTCTATATTATTTTGTGCATCAAATATTTTCTTTTGAATTTCCTCAACATTTGCCGTAAGTTCATCTAACACTTTTCTTATATCTTCCTTAGATGTTTGCAATTCTTGCAATTTCGTTTCTTCATCATTAGTTTGATTTGTAATTTCTAAAACTTGATTAATTGTTTCTTCAAGTTTTATTTTTCCTTTGTTTATGTTACTGATAAACAAACCTACTTCTAAATATTTTAATTGTTCTCTTATCTCTAAAAACTTTTTAGCCTTTTCAGACTGTTCTCTAAGTGGCTCTAATTGAGCTTCTAATTCACTTACTATGTCATTTATTCTAAGCAGATTTTGTCTTGTATTTTCTAGCTTTTTCTCTGCCTCTTCTTTTCTTGTTCTATATTTTACAATTCCTGCAGCATCTTCAAAAATTCTTCTTCTTTCTTCTGACTTTGCACTTAAAATTTCGTCAATTCTACCTTGACCGATAATAGAATATCCATCTCTTCCTATGCCGGTATCCATAAATAATTCAACAATGTCTTTTAGTCTACATTGATTTTTATTTATATAAAACTCACTTTCTCCACTTCGGTATACTCTTCTTGTCACCGTCACTTCTGAATAATCTACTGGCAATTTCCCGTCAGAATTATCAATAGTGATTGCAACCTCCGCAAAGCTTACAGATTTTCTCGCTTGAGTTCCAGCAAAAATTACATCTTCTAACTTAGAACCTCTAAGTGTCTTTATGCTTTGCTCCCCTAAAACCCAACGAATAGCATCCGAAACATTACTCTTTCCGCTTCCATTCGGACCTATTACGGCGGTAATTCCTGGCTTAAATTCAAGAGTGGTCTTATCAGCA
Organism: uncultured Eubacteriales bacterium; assembly: GCA_964602275.1. Lineage (GTDB taxonomy): Bacteria > Bacillota > Clostridia > TANB77 > UBA1234 > RGIG6291. Next base: position 7,645 of record CAZRQF010000007.1, on the reverse strand, counting down.
AAAGATTTAAATCCTTGTAATTCTAATTTTTTTAAATACATATTTTTCTCCTCTGTACTACTCTTTTTGTTATTTCCGTAGTTTCCTACTAGAATATAATATACTATTAGATTTTCATTCGCAAGATTTTTTGGCGGATTATATTGTTTTTTTCTTGTTTTTAATGTTATAATTATATTGTTAGTAATAAGTTAATTTAAAAAGGAGAGATTAAAATATGGTGTGGATAATAATTTTAGCAATTTTAGTTTTATTAATTTTATGGGTTATAAGTGTTTACAATTCACTTGTAAGAGCAAGAAGTACAGTTCAAAATGCATTTTCTCAAATTGATACACAGTTGCAAAGAAGATTTGATTTAATTCCAAATCTTGTTGAAACAGTTAAAGGTTATGCGACACACGAAAAAGAAGTTTTTGAAAAGGTTGCTGCAGCTAGAAGTGGATATATGAACGCTACAAGTGCTGGCGAAAAAATCAATGCTGATAATCAATTAACAAGCACACTTAAAACTTTATTTGCTGTCGTAGAAAGATATCCAGAACTTCAAGCAAATACAAGCTTTTTACAATTACAAACTGATTTAAAAGGTACAGAAGATAAAGTTGCCTTTTCTAGACAATACTATAATGATACTGTACAAAAATATAATAACAAACTTCTTGTATTTCCAAACAATATCATAGCTAGTATATTTAATTTCAAGAGTGAAGCATTTTTCAAAGTTGAAAGTGAAGATGCAAAAAAAGCTCCAAAAGTACAATTCTAGAGTATAAATAAAAAAGGCAGATATTTATTTCTGCCTTTTTTTCTATAAATGTTTTTAACAATTTTAAAAGGAGGTTTTTTATGTTTGATACATCAAGGAAAAACAAAAGGAAATCTTTATTTATAGTTTCTTGTTTTGTCATTTTCATGTTTGCATTAGTTTATTTTGTATGCTATTTATGCGAAGTAGATTCAATTTTTATTGTACCTATTGCAATAACTTTATCTGTTTTATCTGCCGTTGGCGCTTATTATAATTCAGACAAAATTGTACTTAGTATGAGCAATGCAAAACCTGCTACTATGGAACAAAATAAAAGGATGATAAATAATTTAGAAGGATTATGTATAGCAGCTGGCCTTCCAATGCCAAAGCTTTATATTGTAGAAGATTCAGCACCAAACGCTTTTGCAACTGGTAGAAACCCAAGCCATGCCGTTATTTGTGTTACTACCGGTCTTTTAGACAAACTTAACGATTACGAATTAGAAGGCGTTCTAGCTCATGAACTTTCACACATAAAAAATTATGATATATTACTTCAAACAATAGTTATTGTTTTTGTCGGATTTGTTTCTATTATATCTGATTTTTGTTTTCGTATGCTTGGACATTCTGGCGGCAGAAAGCGTGACAGGGATGATGAAGGCGGAAATCCAGTTCAAATACTTTTATTATTTGTAGGTATATTTTTCGTGCTTTTATCGCCAATTGCAGCAGAACTTATGAAACTTGCGATTTCAAGAAAAAGAGAATTTTTAGCTGATTCTTCTGCAATAGAACTTACTCGTAACCCTCAAGGCTTAATAGATGCCCTTTTAAAAATTTCTAGCGACGAAGAGCCGCTTGAAAGTGCAAATAAATCTACTGCTAGTATGTACATTTGTAACCCACTAAAAGGTGAAGAAAGCCAAGGATTTTGGGCTAAATTATACATGACTCACCCACCAATAGAAGAAAGAGTTGAAGCTTTAAAACATATTTCGTAGATATTTTCATGTCGTACTTTTATCCGTCTAATTAGGCAGGCAAAGGTACGACTTTTTTTAGCTCATTTTATAAAATTTTCAATAATATCAATTGCACTTTTATGTTAACGGTGGTATAATCATTTTGTCGCTTATTTTGTTATTAATCCTATATCAAGATTTTGAAAAGGAGGTTTCTTATGAAAAAGCTTGCAAGTATTTTGAGCGTTTGTATTTGCCTTATTACTGCACTTTGTTTACTTTATACTTCTCATTTGGCAAATGCGGAATATGATAATACTGATAGTTATCCAAGTACTGTTGTTTTAGGCTATGTAAGAGTTTCTTCAGACAGCTATTTAAATGTCCGGAACGAACCTACTACCAATGCAAAAGTTCTTGGTAAATTGTATCTTAATGATTGTGTAGAAATTGTAGAAACTGTAGATGATTGGTATAAGATTAACTATGATAACTCTTATGGCTATGTATACTCCACTTATATTAAAAGTGAACCGCTTACTGTTTTGTATGATGATGTCCAAGCATCTGATTTGAAGAATAGCAACATACCAAATCTTGAAGTAAAATATGTTGGCTATCTTAACGAAAAAGCTGCTGCATACCCTTTAAAAAGTAGCAAGCGGAATTGCTATATTCCTGCTGGACCTATTGCGATTTTCTCAATTCAAGGTGAATATGCAATTATCGCAAAGGCACGCACGCTTTTAAGAGTTCGTATTTCTGATTTTGAAAATATCGAAGCTCTTGATAGCAATGCTGATGCTTGCACCGAGCCTATAGTTGCTGCTTATACTACATTTTTTAGTACAAGTAATTCAAATCGTGCACATAACATTATGCTTGGTGCAGAAGCAATGAAGATGCTTCTTTTGCCTGGTGAAGAGTACTCTTTTAATAAAATTGTTGGCAAGCGTTCGCCTGAAAAGGGATATTTGCTTGCAAATGCTTATAAGGGTCAAGAAGTTATTCAAGATTATGGTGGTGGCGTTTGCCAGCTTAGTTCTACTTTGTATGCTGCAATCCGACTTAATCCAAATTTTGAAATAACTCAAAGATACACTCATAGCATGGAAGTTGATTATTTACCCGTTGGTATGGATGCAACTGTAAATTGGAACAATCGTGATATTAGATTTGTCAACAATTATCCTTTTAATGTATATGTAAATACTTACATTAATAATGGCATGCTTACAATTATGATTCAAAAAGAACCCTAAACCCAAAAAATAGGTCGTCAAAATGACGACCTATTTTTTTATCTTAGCATATTCTCTGTCAGTATTCCCATTAAAAATATTAATATTAATGATATGTCAAACACATAATCTGTAAAGATGTATTTGTAGTTTGATAATTCTTCTCTACTAATTTTAATTGCTAGTTTTTGTTTTATCTTTTCTCTCGTTTCTTTTTTTAATATTTCTATTATTAATAATATAAATCCTATTATGCAAATTGCAATTAATGCAATTACAGTTATCACAACTCCTGTTTCAGGAAGTATCATTTCGAGTGCACCTATTCCGTTGTTTATTAAGTGGATAAGCATTGTTAACTTTATGTCGTTTGTGAATAAGTATATTCCGCCAAATATTAATCCTATTATAAATGCAAATAACCCTTGTGATAAGTTCATGTGTATTATTCCAAATAGCAATGCCGAAATAAGCAGTGCCATCTTTTTACCATATGGTGATAAGAAATCTATTATTGCTTTTCTAAAAAATAATTCTTCAAATATTGCAGGTGTAACTGCAAGCGTTATTATTAAAATAACTTTACTTAAAACGCTTGAAGTGCTGTCTGTTACAAATGTATCCGTTATGTTATAATCTAATCCAATAGCAGGATATATAATTCCAGACAAAACAAATTGAAGTGCAAATACTAAAAATATAGTTATAAATATTATTTTTGCTTTTGATTTTAATTTTATTTTTTTACTTTCTTTCTCATTTCTTTTTTCGCTATATGCAAATACAAATGCACTTGCAAGTCCTAAAGATACCACCTGCAATAATATTTGTAATACCATCGATACATCTTCTGCTTCTAATATGTTTTCAAATAATGTTGGCAGTACAAACGCACCTATAAGTGAAAAAATAGTTTGCATTCCAAAATAAATTATTATAGCTGTTCCAAGTACAAAACCTATATTTTTCATTTGTCTTTTTACTATAAAAATATTTTTGCTATCTTCTTTTTTAGCTATTTTTTTCTTGTTTAATTTTGTATAATCTAAAATTCCATTTTTAAATATTTTTGAACAAACATTAAAAGATACTGGTATTGCAATTATTATTAAAGCTAGTGATAATACGATTTGCCATAAGCTTATTTGTCCAACTACCATAAGTGCAGGTATAAAATACGATGATATTATTGGCAAACATGAAATTACCGCAAATGCTAAATTCATTTTTGTATATGGTGTCACAAATTCTACTGTAATTATATAAGCTGCAACCATTGTAAATGACAAAAACGAAACTGTGTTTCCCGCTTCCGAACTTGAAGTTGTTTTTGCAGATAATGTCGCTTGAATAATGCACATTAACACTATATTTAACACATTATAAACTATAAGCACCAATATATAATTTACAATATCTATATTAATCGGCGAACTTAAAGCCCTTGATATACTTCCCATTTCTAAAGCTGATGCGTTTGACAAATTTAAAATAATAACAGCTATATAGTAATATACAATCATAAGTAAGCCTTGAAAAATAAGCACTGCAATATTGCCAAATATTTTTGCAAATAAATATTCTTTTTCAGAAACCGCTGTTAAAATATACTCACTAGATTTTGACTGCTTTTCTTGAGATATTTCATTTGCTATTTTTGAAAATATTAGTATAGCAATCAAATATGTCACAGCTGACGAAAATAACTTTATTAGCTCTTTTGTATCAGAGTCTTTTGCATCTACTGAAAGCATTATTCTTTCTACTTCTATCTCACTTTGAAACTCGCTTAACTCATCTAATGATACGCCATATTCTCGTTCAAACAAATAATTTCTGGCATAATGCAAAGCTTCTTTTATTTCGTTATATTTTTGTCCAGCTATACCTTCTTTTGATATAATAGTCACTTTAAAAATCTTCTCTGCATCTTCTTTTATTTCGACTATGATTAAATCGTCCGATATATTTTCAGCAGTATAATTATTTTCATCTATTTTCTCAATCTCATAATTTTGGGAAAGCTTTTCTAGTAAATTTTCATACACTAGATTTTTTTCGTCTAATACCGCTATTTTTATATCATCATCACTTCCTGATTTAAATAAGCCCGATATGTTACTCCAGTTTAGCATAAGAATAACACTTAATAATGTTACGATATTAAAAATAATAAACCACTTGTTTTGTATGCTTCTATTAAAAGAATTTTTTATTATTGCCTTTACTTTAAAACTATTCATTTACTTCACCTACTTTGTCTATAAAAATTTCATTTAACGAAGTAACAGCTTTATCGCCTATTTTATAATTTTGTATAATTTCTTTTAAATTGCCTTTTACTAAAGCTTCACCTTTATCTATCATTAAAATGTCGTCACATAAACTCTCCACATGTGCCATAACATGCGAAGATAAAATTATTGTTTTTCCTTCTGACTTTAATTTTAAAATGGCATTACTTAACTCATTTACGCTCACGGGATCAAGTCCAGAAAACGGCTCGTCCAAAATTATAAAATTTGGATTATGAAGAATTGAAATTATAAATTGGATTTTTTGCCTATTTCCTTTTGAAAGTTTTTTGGCTTTCTTTTCTATATAACTTTCTATATTAAATTCCTTTAACCACTTCGTTAAGTTTACAAAAACCTCATCTTTACGCATCATTTTCAACGCACCATAATATTCACAAATATCAATAATCGAATATTCTGGTAGCAAGCTTCCCTCTTCTGGCAAATAACCAAAAGTATTTAAAAGTTTAGCGTCAATCTTATTTCCATCATAAGTTATTTCCCCTTCTGTTGGCTCTATCAAATTCAAAATCATTCTAAACATTGTAGACTTTCCTGAACCATTTCTACCAACAATACCTAAAACTTTACCATCTTCTAATTTAAATGAAATATCTTTAACTGCAGTAACTGTTTCAAATTGTTTAGTCACATTTTTAAACTCTAACATTTTTTCTCCTTTCGCTTTTTATATAACCAAATTATTAAATCTATTAATTGCAAAACCAAAATTATAGGTACTACAACAATTAAAAGTAGCATTCCGAGTAATCCCGCAAACCACCCCGTATCCGTGTTTATGTCATATATTGCATAAAGTGCTGTGAGTATGCCGATAATTGCAGTAACAATTACAAACACTTTATACGGTGAATATTTTTTGCCTATTTTATCTATAATTGCTATTACAGAAAAACATACAAAAAGTATTGAAGTTGTAATCGAAGCAATTGCAAGTATAATTTCTCCACCCACTGGGCTTATAAATAATTGTACGCACCATAAAATTACCGACAAAATTAATAAACCTATTGAAATCTTAAAATACTTTGACATATATTTTCACCTCTATCCACATTTCCTTAGATATATATTAACAAAGTTTCAACAAAATGTGTAGTAATATTTAAACCATTATTAATATAAAAATATAAATCTTCAAAAAAGATTGAATATTTAAATTTATTACTATAAAATTATAGTGATATTACATCTATTTAAAAGGGGGATTTTTATGTTTTGTTCTAATTGTGGTAAAGAAGTAGAAGAAAATGCTAAGTTTTGTAAAAATTGTGGTGTAGCTTTGCAAGGTGAAACACCTGCAAGTAGTGAGGTAGAAAACTCTGCACCTACAACAAATGAAACTCAAACTAAAACAGCAAAAAGCACTTCAAAATTCAATAATGTTTTCTTGAAAGTATTGCTTGGATTAGCTGGACTTTGTGTAATTATCGAATGCTTCCTTATAATGTTTAGCGTAGAGATAGGAATACACGGAAGAATGTGGTGGTTTTTATCTAATATAGCATTCTGGGGTTGGTTTACAGGAGCTTCTATAAAGCTACATAAAAAAGATGGTGGATATAAAGTATTTTCATTAATTGGAGCCGTATCACACACTCTTATGTTTATCTATAATTCTTTGTATGTATGGGAGATTATAGATGTTACAGGCGATGTTGCAAGCAAAGTATATTCTTTATGCTTATTAGCTACTTTTGCAATTTTCCATGCTTCTAAATTATTAAATCTTGAAATCAAAAATAAAGGTGCAAAAGTGCTACGAATAGCTAATTTAGCTATAATTGTGCTTGCATATATTTTGGCATTTATCATGATTTGTTTTAGCATAGAAAATGCATTTCTAACTAGTCTATTTACTGTACTTATATTATTATCTATTACATCTTCAATATTTACTAAACTATCAAATAAAATTAAAAATTAATAAATTTGCTTTATAACAAACTTGTAGATAAGACACAAAAACCCCTATTTGAAGATTAAAAATTCATTTAGGGGTTTTCATATATTAAACTATTGACAAATTTTATTTTTCGTTCTATAATGATTTTGTTGTAAACGCACCACTAGCTCAGTTGGTAGAGCATCTGACTCTTAATCAGGCGGTCCGGGGTTCGAATCCCCGGTGGTGCACCATTTCGTTGTTATTATTATTATACAAAAAGGAACTAGCTATTATTGTAGTTATACAATCTAGCTAGTTTCTTTTTTGGATTCTACACACTACAAATTTTATGCACATTTTTTATATGATACAAAATTTATATAGTCACGAAAAAACATATATGATATACTACTTTTGAACTTAATTTTTTGGAGGTGCGTACTATGTGGCTGCCTTACGCTCTTTTGACTTTCTTTCTT
>CAZRQF010000006.1:0-30641 GCA_964602275.1 uncultured Eubacteriales bacterium | reverse complement strand
CGCCCGGCTGTTAACCGGTAGGTCGTAGGTTCGAGTCCTACAAGGGGAGCCAAATTAAAAGTAGTTCATTGATTTGAACTACTTTTTTTGTAGTTTTTAAATTTTATTTGTAAAACGGACGAAAGAAAACGAATGTGGTTTGATTAAGCTGTTTTTGTTTAAATAAGCTATTGTTATTTTCTGTAATTTATGATAACATTCCAAATATAGATTTATATCAAAAACATTTTATTTCTAATATATTTATTCTAAAAATTTTCCAACAATATTTTATAAAAAGAAAGAGGTACAATTTAATATGAACTTAGGTGATTTTAACATTAAGGAGTTAGGAAAAAAGTTGAATTCTAATAATTATTTTTCTAGCTTTATGAGCAATTTTACAAATGAATTAGCTGATTATTTAAAAAATATTCAAAGTAAGAAAGAAAATAACGAAAGTATTAATGTGCAAGATAAAAAAATGCAAGAATATTATGATGAGCGAGAAAAGATTTTGAATACTACTAATTTAGAGGAAGAAAAAACATATGTGGTTAGCGGAATTTTTGATAATGCAATTAAAGTTGTTGATATAGAAAATGGAAACGAAATAAAAATATATGTATCAACTGATAATGAAACTTTAAAGAGATTAAATGGTAATGGAATTTACAATAGAATATATACAATGGATAAGTTGGAGTTTCTTAATTTGAACTTAACTGATAATATAATTATGAAAGATAACAAGCTATATTCAAATTCGGAAAAAATTGAAATAAAAAATAATCTTGCATTAAGATTTTTAGCAGATTTATATATGGGAGAAAGAGAAACTGAAGGACAACGATATAAAGTAGCAGAGATTAAAGAAAATAAAGTTTATTTAACAAATGCAGATGGCTCTGGAGGGTATTTTTCTATTCATAAGGAATTGTATCCTGATTTTGAAGTTGGAGATATAGTGCAAAAAAATAGTAGGAAATATAGTAAAGTAGAATGCTACAAGTGAAATTTCAAATGACAGGTAATTGAATTTATCTCTTATTTGCTATATAATTTTGGTGAAAGTTTGTAAGTTACATGGGAGGTATGGAGTATGGAAAAGTCAAAGGTATATTTTACAAAGGTAATTAGCAATGAAAGTTTAATTAAAATTTATGAGAAGGTTGGCAAAGACTTAAAAGGAAATGTAGCGATAAAAATATCAACAGGCGAACCGGGCGGAAAGAATTTTTTGAATCCGAATTTGATTAAGGATTTAGTAAATAAGTTAAATGGAACAATAGTTGAATGTAATACTGCATATGCAGGGAGAAGAAACACAACAGGAGAACATTGGAAGGCAATTAAAGAGCACGGTTTTTTGGATATAGCACCAGTAGATATTATGGATGAAGATGGAGATATGCCAATACCTGTAAAGAATGGTATACATTTAAAAGAGAATTATGTAGGTAAAAATTTAGAAAAATATGACTCTATGCTTATGTTATCACATTTTAAAGGGCATCAAATGGGTGGCTTTGGAGGAGCTTTGAAAAATATGTCAATAGGCGTTGCTTCTTCTAGTGGTAAAACTTGGATTCATACTGCTGGAGCAACTAAAGTGCCTGCTGAGTTGTGGGACAATATACCAAACCAAGATTATTTTTTAGAGTCGATGGCAGAAGCGGACGAATCAGTTGTTGATTATATGAATGGTAATATTGTGTATATTAATGTTATAAATAATCTTTCTATTGATTGTGATTGTAATAAAAATCCCGAAGCACCATGCATGGCAGATATAGGAATTACGGCATCTATTGACCCAGTGGCTGTTGATAAAGCTAGCTTAGATTTGGTTTACAATTCGGAAGATAAAGGAAAAGAAAGACTAATTGCGAGAATTGAAGATAGACACGGAATTAGAACTGTGGAACATGCAGAAGAACTTGGAATAGGAACAACAAACTATGAGCTTATAGAGATTGATTAATTATGTTAATTGTTGCAAAAAACGATTAAAATGTTATAATAGCAATTAAGGGAGGAATGAATATATGAAAAAAATATTATTAGTAGGAGCATTGTTATCTATTTTACTTTTGGGTGGTTGTAGCGAAAATAAAAATTTAGTTGAAGACGATTTAATAGATAATGAAAGACAAGAAGAAAATATAGAAAATAGTGAAAACGAAAACAATGAAAGTGAAAACAAAGAAAATGAAAACAACGAAAACGAAATTATTGAAAATGAAATTACTTTTAGTTATACAAGCTTAGAAGACTTAAAGAACCAAAACTTAGTACCTTCAGAAGCAAAAATAGGAGAAGAATATGATATTGGTAGTTTAAAGTTGGGAAATACGGTGTATGATGTAACATATATGAAAAATTTTAAAGAATATGAAATTGGAGAAATATGTAATAAAGAACATTTAATATTTTATCAATATGGTCAACCAAAATTAATGTTAACATTAAGCATAGACTGGGGAACGGAAGATTATGTCCAAGAAGTATCAACATTTAAAGATAAATATTTGGTAATTGTTACTGATAATAATGAAGGAGATACATCTCAGTATTTGCAAATTTATGATGAGAATTTAAATCTAATTATGAATTATGTAGGTAATGAGCAGCTTGTTGATTGGCTTGTATATTCTGGTGATTTTTCAGTACAAAACCACTATGATAATTATTATGTTATTGATAATGAAAAAATAACGGTTATAAGCAATGATGATAGACCAGAGAATCGATTAAAGGTAATTTATGCTATTTCGGAAGAAAATGGAGTACTTAAGGTTGACATTATAGAGAAAACAACAGAAGGTTATAAAGGTGGAGCTGGTAGAACATAACTTTAATTAAATTGATAAAAAATGGTGAAAATATATGGCTAAAAGAGTATTATTAGGTATGAGTGGTGGCGTTGATAGTAGTGTTGCTGCTGTTTTATTAAAAGAGCAGGGCTATGATGTTGTTGGCGTTACTTTGAAACTTTTTTGTGAGGGCAATAATGTTGAAGTTGATGCAAAAAAGATGTGTGATTTTTTGCAAATTCCACATTATACAATCGACTTTGAAAAAGAGTTTAAAGAGTATGTTATTAATGATTTTATATGTGAATATAAGGCTTGTAGAACGCCAAATCCATGTATTCAATGTAATCGTTATTTGAAATTTGGTGTGATGTATAAAAAGGCACTTGAGCTTGGTTGTGATTATATTGCAACGGGGCACTATGCTAAGTCAGAGTTTGACGAGAAATATGGCAGAATCGTTTTAAAAAGGTCAAATGCGGGCAAAAAAGATCAAAGCTATGTTCTATATAGTGTAGATAAAAATGTTATTGAACACATCTTATTTCCGCTTGCAGAGTTTACCTGTAAGCAAGAGATAAGAGATATTGCTACAAAATATGATTTGCCAGTTGCAAATAAGCCAGATAGTGAAGATATTTGTTTCATTCCGGATGGCGACTATAAAGAATTTTTGAAAAGAAATTCTGATTTGAAAGATGTTGAAGGCGACATTGTAGATAGTGCTGGTAAAGTTTTGGGTAAACATAGTGGACTTTATAAATATACTATTGGGCAGAGAAAAGGGCTTGGAATTTCTAATGCAGTTCCACTTTTTGTGATTGGATTTAATTTATCTAAAAATCAGTTGATTGTTGGAACGGAAGCGGAATTATACACAAAAGAATTTTTAGTAAGAGATATTAATTTGCTACTTCACGATGACATAGTAAATGACATGAGAGTAGGAGTTAAAATTAGATATTCAGCACCAATTGTTATGGCAACTCTTAGTAAAGAAAATGATAAAATAAGAGTAGTTTTTGATGAACCACAAAAGTCTGTAACTCCTGGGCAATCTGCCGTGTTTTATGATGGAGATATTGTTATTGGTGGCGGAAGAATAGAATAATAAAAAAGCACTTTCTTTTGAGAGTGCTTTTTTGTTTTGCATGAAAAAATATTTTAATTGAAATATTGACTTATTTCTTGAAGATTATCAAAGTTTGTTTGTCTTAAAACTTCATAAACGACAATAGCAGCAGAATTTGATAGATTAAGCGAGCGTAAAGTTTCTCTCATTGGTATTCTTATGTCATTGTCAATATATTTTAGTAAGACATCTTCTGGAAGTCCTTTTGTTTCTTTTCCGAATAGTAGAAAAACTTCGTCCATATTTGAATAGTCGACATCTGAATAACATTTTTGACCTTTTGTGGTTAAAAAATACATATTATTTTTTTCGGGTGGATATTTTTCTAAAAATTTTTCGAAAGAATCATGTTCTTCAATTTCTAATTTATCCCAATAGTCAAGACCGGCTCTTTTTACATATTTATCGGATATACTAAAAGCAAGCGGGTGTACAAGGTGCAATTTACTTCCCGTTGCAGCACATGTTCTTGCTATATTTCCAGTATTTTGCGGTATTTCTGGTTCAACTAAAACAACATTAATTTTCATAAAATCAAACTCCTTTGCTAAGAAATATATCACAAAATGAGTAATGATACAAGGTATAGTTTGTTTACAATAAATGTAAATGTTGTGAATTTTAGCTTTTGGTGTTGCATTATTTTCTAATATGTGGTAATATATTAGCGTTACTAAGCGAGGAGGAGAGAAAATGGAAGTTTTAGAAGTAATATTACAAGTGCTACAAATATTAGTTGCAGTAGTAGTTATGATTTTAGTTTTGTTACAATCTGATAATGAAAGCGGAAATATGATAACAGGTGGTAGTGAAAGCTCTTCTGCAATGGGAATGAGCAGAGATAAAAAGCTTGCTAAATATACTAAAATTATGGGAACTGCTTTTGTTGTTTTAACAATTGCAACATCTGCTGTAATGATGTATAACATAAAATAAAGTTTTTAAAAATGGCTTAGAAATAGGCCATTTTTTTGTTGAGTAAAGATAGCATCTTTAAGGAGGAAGAATGAAGAGAAAGAAGCAGGCAAAAGAAAAAGTTAATAAAGAAAGTAAGTTACAAATTGGTACTTTTATAGCTCATGAAAAAGGATTTGGGTTTATTGAAATTGAAAATACGCCCGAAGATGTTTTTGTTGCACCTGAATATGTAAAGACTGCGATGAATGGAGATACAGTTTCGTTTAGAGTTATAAATGAAGCTCGAGATGGCAAAAGGGCAGAAGGCAAGATTATAGATGTTCTTAAAAGAAATGTAAAAATTGTTGTTGGTACATATCAAAAAAGTAAAAATTTTGGTTTTGTTGTTGTAGACGATTTGAAGATAGGAGATATTTATATTCCAAAAAATATGCGTAATAAAGCTAAAAATAATGATAAGGTTGTTGTGCAGATTATAAAGTATCCTGAAAATCATAAGAGTGCCGAGGGGAAAATTATTGAAATACTAGGCAAAGCAGACGATACTAATGTTGACTTATTATCAGTTTTGAGAACATATGGTTTAAGTACTTCTTTTCCTAAAAATGTTCAAAATGAGGCTAAGAGTGTTCCTGCGGTTATACATGGAATTGACGGCCGAGTAGATTTGAGAGATAGAGAGATTTTTACTATTGATGGTGCTGATACGAAGGATATTGATGATGCTGTTTCGCTTTCAATGAAAGGTAAGAATTATTTATTAGGTGTTCATATTGCAGATGTGAGTGCATATGTTAGAGAAAATACACCGCTAGATAAAGAAGCATCTAAAAGAGGAACAAGCGTGTATCTTATAGATACGGTTGTGCCGATGCTTCCTAAAGAGCTTTCAAACGGTATATGTAGTTTAAATCCAAATGTTGATAGATATGCTTTGTCTATTGATATTGAAATAGATAAAAACGGAAATATAATTGATAGAAAGATATATAAAAGTGTTATATGTTCTAAAATGCAAATGACTTATGACAATGTTTATAAAGTTGTAGAGAAAAATGAAATACCGGTAGGATATGAGAAGTTTGAAAAGACTTTAAAACTTATGAAAGAGCTTGCACTTATTTTGATTGAAAAAAGAAGTAATGAGGGTGCAGTTGATTTTGAGATTCCAGAAGCTAAGATTTTGTTGGACGAAAATGATAAAGTTGTTGAAATAAAATTAAGAGAAAATACTATTGCAAATAGGATTATAGAGCAGTTTATGATTATTGCAAATGAGAGTATTGCGGAGTTTTTTAGTACGAGAAATATTCCGTTTATATATAGAATTCATGAAGAGCCTGATTTAGATAAGGTGCAAAAATTAAAAGTATTTTTGAATAATATAAATTATGTTGTTGATTTTAAAGATGAAGTTACGCCAAAAGATTTAAATCATATTGTTGAAAAGTATAAGGGTACTGATGAAGAAAAAGTAGTTTCAACTAATGTTTTGCGTACTATGCGACTTGCAAAGTATAGTAATGAAAATGTTGGACATTTTGGATTAGCACTTAAAAATTATTGTCATTTTACTTCACCTATTAGAAGGTATCCTGATTTATTTATTCATAGGGTGATATCTTCTTATCTTGATAAAACGCTTGACGATAAGAAGAAAGCTAAATACGCAAAACTTGCTATAAAGTATTCTGATAGTTCGTCGGAAGCGGAGAAGAAAGCAGAGGAAGCGGAAAGAGAGCTTGAAAGAATTAAGATGTGTGAATATATGAAAGAACATGTAGGCGAAGAATTTGATGGTATTATTTCAAGCGTTACTGCTTTTGGAGTTTTCGTGGAACTTTCAAATAGTGTAGAAGGGTTAATGCATGTTGAGAATATGTCTGACGATTATTATATTTTTGATGAAACAAATGTTATGATGTATGGTAAAAATAATAAAAAGGTATTTAAAATCGGTGATAAAGTAAAAGTAAAGGTTGTTTCTGCGGATAAACTTTTAAAGAGAATTGATTTTGAAATATTGTAGTAGATATATAAAAACTGCGTAAAGGTTTTCTTAAAACTTTTACGCAGTTTTTTTGTAGCGTGAACTAGATGTTTATAATACTTGCAATAATAGAAGTTATAGCAAAAAAATATATAAATATAGCTCCTGCTTTATTTGAGTTTTGAAATTCCCAATTTGCATATGGAATAACATATAAAATGGAAAGTATAGTTAGCATAAAGATTATGATATTAATGGAAAGCATTTTTTAGACTCCTTTTATTCATTTGATTTTTCAGAAGAAGAGAAAATTTGTGCAGTATCTAATAAAACATTAACTTTTAATGTGAATTTGCTATTTTGGTAAATGTCTAGCCATTTTACTTTTTCTAATTCGTCTATGGTTAAATACTGTGATTTTAGTATTTTGCCAAATCCAACTATGTCGCTTTTAAATTCTCTTGCAGTTTTTTCAAGATATAGGTTTATTATTTCTTTAAATTCGTTTTCTATTTTTTTTATTAATTTATTTTTGTTATCATATTTTGTATAGTCTACATCGTCGCCACTATATAAAAGCTTAGCATCTAGTGAAACTTCTATATCTATGTTTGGTGTGGTGTCTTTTAAGGTTACTTTGATTTTTGGACTTTTTCTTTGAGAAATAGAAATGGTTGTTGTATCTATATCGAAATTCACGATTTTTAATGAGTTTGTCATTATTGAATGAGCTAAAACTTCATAGTTAGTTAGTGTACCAACCATAGTATCGTTTGCAAATACTGCTACGCCGTATAGTTCTGGTGTTAAGTTTTCTTCATTTTGCTCATCACTTGAACTTTTATCTGAGCTATTTTTGCCAGTTTCAGTAGTTTTTGTACTTTGACTATTATCAGTAATTTTTGAGTTATCTTTGTTTTCTTCGGTTTCTTTTTCGGTATTAGCAGCGTTTGGTGGATTAGGGTCGGAAGGACCTTTTGGGTCTTGATATGTTGTGATGTTTCCATGTATTGCGGTAGGATTTATATAGTCAGATTTACTATCTAGATAAAAATCTATTAATTCTGATTTTGTTGTATATCCGGTGTATTCGGCAGATGCAAGTAACAAGTCATAATATCTTGCAGGATTTGTTTCAAGTACAGGAAAGGTACTTTCTAAAAATGTTCTAGCTTTATCTGGACATACAACAACAGAAGTTCTAGGGCGTATTTCTTGACTTGATATAAATGCATTTACGCAGTTTACAAGTTCTGTTTTTGCTATTTCTTCCGAAAATACTATTATTTTATTGTGAGAAAGTTTCATTTCTTTACTTGTTCTTGTGCTTGCGTAAGATATTGCACTACTTAGAGAATCTGCCTCTATAGTTATTAAAGTAGAAGAATCTTTGCCGTGGTTCACTGCCTTCGCTTGCTATTTTTACTGGAACTGCAATTTGGAGTGTAAACATAAAATTTTTTTCTTCGCCTTTGTCTATTGCTATTCCTATCACATATGCTAAATCGTCTAATTCTTTACTGTTGTAACAACCAGTCAAAGTAGAAAATAATAGTATTATGATTAGTGTATATAAACTAACTTTTATCAATGATTGCTTCATTTTTTCCTCCAGAGAATTTTAATTTTGCTAAAAGTAATATTAGTAGCGGACATATAAAAAATAATATTGGCGATACGATGTTGTATAATACTTTTCTTATGATAACTGCAGTTGCATAGTCTGGTATTAATATGCTGTAATTTAAGACTAATATAGAAACGCAAGGAATAAGTCTATTTATATATTTAAAATTAAAAACTCGCATATAAATTTCGACGGCAAATCTTAGTGCAACACCTAAAAAAATGCAGGCAACAATTATCCAAAGAAGTGTAAATATTGATTCTAAGCGTTGAAAAAATCTACCAAATCCAATCATTCTAGTTAGCTCAAATATTGCAAAAGAGTTTTGTCTTAATGATTCGTAAGGAAAAACGCTAAAAAGCAAGAAAAGTATTAAAAAGTTAGTTGCCGAACTAAAAAGTATTGAGTAAATTCCTGTTTTTTTTAAGTTGTTTAAGCTAGGTGCAACGAAAAATAGTATAATTAGTGAATTAAATATTCCTATGCTAAGCGAGCCTTTTAAAAATAGTTGATTATATCCTGTTCCAAATATTGGTGTTAAGTTGGTAAGGTCTATTTTAGAATATAGTGCTAAGAATAATAAAATTACTCCTGTTACTAATAGCGGAAATATTACGCTTCCGGTTCTAAATAATCCTCTAATGCCGGTATACATGCCAAGTGCAATGCCAAATATTAAAAGTAGATTTATTTCACTTACTAGTGAGCTTGTGAACATCATGTTTTTTATGTCTTGACCAAATTCATGTATTGTTGTTATAGATAATATTATAAGATATGTTGCAATAAAAAATCCGAATATATTTTCTAATGTTTTTCCACCTAAGAAATTGGTTATATCAAAAATGTTTTTCCCTTCAAACCCTTTATAAAGCTTATAAAAGATAAAGTAAAAAAATGAAACGAGAATTGCTACATATAGATAATGAAGCACGGCTCCACTACCAAATTCTTTTGCGGCATTTTGTGGATAAGAGAGTAGAACAGGTCCGAAGTCCAATAATTGATAATGTAGAAACTACTTCAAAAGTAGTCAAACGAATATTTTTCATAGTTTAGCTCCTTTTTAATTCTTTGTCCATTTTCTTGAAATTTTTGGTTGCCTTTTTAAAGTTTTAGGTTTTAAAAAATTCGGTCTGAGTTCTTGTTTCCATATTGGTAAATCAATTAAGTCGCTTGAAAATAAATTTTTAGATGCAGGTATAAATGGGCTTAAATATGGAACCCCAAATGATGTTGTAGTGGATATTACGCAAAGATGTACAAATATTCCAACAGATATGCCTAAAAAGCCTGCAAAAGCTCCTAAAAATATATACATAAACCTTAATATTCTAAATGTATAATTTAGTGAAAAGTTTGCAACTGCAAATGAACTTATGCCAGTTAATGCAACTATGATAATTAAAATTGGACTTACAACACTTGCAGAAACAATAGCTTGTCCGAAGTATAAGCGTTCCTACAATTCCTAATGTTGCTCCCATTGGTGTTGGGGTTCTAAGGCTTGCCTCTCGTATAATTTCAAATGCTAGCTCCATTATTAAAAGTTCTAAGAGTAGTGGAAATGGTACTTTTTCTCGAGCAGATGCAATTGAGAAAAGTAGTGCAGTTGGTATCATTTCATGATGAAATAAAACTATTGCTATATATAGTCCAGGAAGTAGTGTTGCTAAAAACATAGCTGGTATTCTAAAAAATCTTACAAAAAGAGAATAGGGATATCTTGTGTATAAGTCTTCTGTTGTGTGCATAAAATCGGTTAGTGTAGCTGGTACGATGAGTGCATTTGGGCTACCTGAAACAAGTATTGCAACTCTTCCTTCAAAAAGATGTGTTGCAACTTTATCGGGGCGTTCTGTTGTTAATATGAGCGGGGAAGAGATGAAAGTATCGTCTTCGATTAGTTGTTCTAATTGCCCGGTGTCTAATAAATAATCTATTTCAATGCTACTTATACGCTTTTTCACTTCTTCAACTAATGAATCATTTGCAATTGTTGAAATGTAAGCTACACTGCAAATGTTTTTACCTTTTATGCCAACTTCAATATCTTCAAAAATTAAGTTTTCATCTTTTACATATTTTCTAATTAATCCAGTATCTTGGCGCAAATTTTCAACAAAGCTTTCGGCAGGTCCTCTGGTCGACATTTCGTTTTCTGATTTTGAAATTGAGCGTTGCGGTAAGCTTTTTGTGTCACAAGTAATGGCAATTTCTAAACTATCTACTAACAAAACACAATTGCCAGCTAAAATCGAAGAGAGAATTTTGCTATATGTGTTTATTGTATCAGTTTGGTTTTGTGTTAAGATGTTTTTTAATATGCTATCTTTTAGGTTGTTAAAGTCTTCTATATCTTTGTTTGCCATTAATGGTTTTAAAATATATCCATCAATTATTTCAGAGTCAACTAAGCCATCGTAAAATATTATTGCGGACTGGTAAACACGAGAGTTAATTTTAGTTTCAAATTCTCTTATTTCAAGGTCACTATTATTTTGATAATGAGTTAAGTTTTTTAATATTTTTAAGTTATCTTTTATTGAACTTGCAATAGTGCTGTTTTTATCATAAATTTGAGAATTTGTGTTTTTATCTTTTTTTATATAAAATTCTTTTTTTGTTTTTGGGGGAATAAATTTAAATAAGTTTTTCATAATGTTACTCCTAAATTAAGTTATATAAGATAGATTTTCCGAAAAAATTTAAAAATATGCAAAAATAAAAGCACCTTAGCAATTTGCTAAAGTGCAAAGAATGTTGACAAAGTTAAAAAGTAGTTTCTTCATACAATTGTAGGGGTCGGCGTCTTCGACGACCCGAATTTTAAAATACTATTAAGTTTTGATAATATTTTGAAAACAGGTGGAAAATATTATACAGGTCTATTAAAGTGACCGTTTGTATATTCACTACCTTGAAGTTTGTTTCCAGATTTATGCGTAGATATGATATTGTTAATTTCTAAAACGCTTTCATCAGATATATCAATTCTAATAGACGAAACATTTAAATCTTTTGCGGAAACTGAAGTTATTTTATTGTTGTAGATTGTAGATTGACATTCGATGTTATCTGGTACAACTTCAAATTTTATATTCATTCTATCTTGTAAATAATATTTTTTATTCTTTGTGCAAGGCATACTACATTTTGAAGTATTTGTTAGTCCGCCTTTTATGCTTCCTACGGGGCAATATTCAGATGTCATTACGCATGTTTTACCATATACAATATATTCTGTTTTTATATTCGAACTGTTTAATGAATTTATTTGTTTCATTGAAAGTTCAGGCGATAGAGTAACCGCAGAGAAGTTATATTTTTTTAGTAAATTTATTGTGTATGAATTAAAAATATTAAATGTGTAGTTTGCTCTTAAATCTGTTTTTATACCATCGAAGAATGCTAGTTGACCAAGGTTTGATACAACAAAACCATCAACGATTTTAGAAAGCTTTTGAACATTGTTTTTCAAAAGTGAAACATAATTATTTTTTGTAATTGTAGGCAGTACAACATATTTTTTTCCATCAAATTTTTCTAAAATATCAATATGCTTAGCTGCATCTTTTAAAGTAAAGTAAAAGTTATCTACATTTTTTATTTGCAAATGTTCCTCTGATAGTTTTCTAAAAAATACTGATACTTCTAATTTGTTAATTGTATTTTCAAAGTGTGGCAGAGGAGAAAGTGGTACTTTTTTAATTTCTTTTTCAGTATCTTTTAATAGATAGTTTTGATAAGCTTCTAATGCATCACGACGAAGCTTGTTTATAACGCTTATTGGTAAAAATATATTTTCGGAAAGTTCTACATTTATATTAGCTACATTAAATGGTGTGTTTCCAGTTTTGCTAAATTGATTAATAATTGTTTCTTTGGTTATTGCACTGTTTGTGGCAATCTCTGGTATAACTTCTGAGGTATAAATAAAATCATTTATTTTAACTAAAATATAAGTTAGGCTACTAATCTTTATTTCTAAATTTATGTCAGTATGTTTTTTAAAACCTCGTGAGTAACTTTCTTTTGCCTCTTTGTTTAATTGCTTGTCTAAAGTTTTATATACAAGGTTACCAGGTTTTATATTTCCGCTAATTCTGCCAATTTTATTTCCAATAATTTCACTTACTATTGTTGAAGGACTTTCTAAAGAATTATTCCAAATTTCAATTCCATCGCCTATATGTATATTTGAGGTATCATTCAAAGTTATATATTTTTTGCCATCATATGCGGTAACTTTTCCAACATAAACGCCCCAGTTTTTTGGTTTTTCGTAGCACATCATATCTTTGCCTTGTTTGTTTTTTAAGTATGCAGTAGTAAAACCGCCACGGTTAAATATTTGTTTTAAATTTTCTTTGTCTTCTTTTTGAACATTAAAGTTAGAAGAAGAAAGAGCAATATCTAAATATTTTCTATATGTCTTTACAACTGTTGCAACATATTCTGGTGATTTCATTCTGCCTTCTATTTTTAGTGATTTTATATTAGGCATTTCTTTTAGTAATTCAATAGTTGATAAATCTTTTGGACTTAGTAGATAACCAGAAGCAATTTCTTTGTCTTCTTCAAATAATTTATATGGTAATCTACAAGGCTGAGCACATTTACCACGGTTGCCACTTCTGTCGCCAATCATACTGCTCATTAAACATTGACCAGAATATGATACGCATAAAGCACCATGGACAAATACTTCTATTTCAAGAGATGTATTGTCACAAATATATTTAATTTCTTCAAGTGATAATTCACGAGCTAAAACAACACGAGTAAAGCCTAGTTTTTCTAATTCTTTAACGCCATCTAAATTATATATTGTCATTTGAGTGCTAGCGTGTAGTGGTAAGTTCGGAACATATTCGTGAAGTAATTTTGCAAGTCCTAAATCTTGAACTATAACACCATCAATACCAATTTTATATATGTCGTATGCAAAATCTAGTGCTTCTACAAGCTCACGGTCTGATAATAGTGTGTTCATAGTGACATAGATTTTTACATTTCTTAAGTGGGCGTATTTTACCATTTCAGCAAGTTCACTAATGTCAAAGTTTGAAGCATTTGCTCGAGCGTTAAATAATTTTCCGCCTAAGTATATTGCATCAGCACCGTTTTCAACAGCAGCGATAAACGCTTCATATGTGCCTGCTGGTGCAAGCAATTCTACATTTGAATTCATAATATTTCACCTAACTTTTCTTGTTTTAAATCTTCTACATATTGTAACATAAATCTAGGCTTTTGCATACTATAAAGTAGAATTTAAAAAGGAGGCTTTTTGTTATGAATGATGATTTAAGAAGTTGTGGTTGTAATAATGATGTGAGTGGTTGTAGCTGCCAAAATTCTAGTAATAATTGCTGCTGCAATAGTAAATTCCTTTTCTTTATTTTAATTTTTATTCTATTATTCATAGATAGATAATTGTACTTAACATGAATGTGCCAAATTTCAATGCGAAAAAGAAATTTGGCACATTTTGTGCGTATAAATGATGTTTTTGCATAACTTTTTAAACTTTTTTTAGATTATTTTGTAATATTAAATCAGAAAGAGGTGAGGCAAGTGGTAGATAACATTTGTGATTGGTTATTAAAAAAAATAAGGGAAAATGATGCGACTATTGATGAAGAAAAATCTGAAATTATTTATTATGGTTTGCAAAACTTAGTTGGAGAACTTCCAAAAGGATTTTTTATATTGTTAGTTGCTTGGGTGTGTAATGTATTTAAGCTTGTTTTGATAGGTTCAGTGGTATTCCTTACATATAGAGCTTTTGCTGGGGGAGTACACTTAAAAACACATATTTCATGTTTTTTGATAAGCACATTTTTTGTCGTTGGTGGCACTATATTTGCAAAAGAGTTTATATATGAAAATACTTTTTGGGTTTATACACTACTTGGTATATTTAATCTTATCATTGCCACTTTATATGCACCTGCAGATACAGAAAATAGACCAATTATGAAACAAAAGCAAAGAGATAGACAGAAAATAGAAAGTATAATTACAGTAGGAATGGTATATTTGCTTTGTACTTTTGTAATAAAAGACCATGTAATTACAAATATGTTTATGTATATGATAACTTTTGAATCTTTTATGATAACACCACTTGCATATAAAATTTTCAAAAATAAAACTGGGGAAGAAAGAAGAAATGAAATATTAAGAAGTATGTAAAAAGGGCCGGCCTTTTAACATAAATGGCAAGTAAATAAAATAATAGGGGGAATAACTATGTTAAAATTATTAGCAAAATTAGCAGAAAAATATGCAAAATTTAGTACAAGCGAATGTCTTATTTTTTATATGCATGAGCCAAAAATGCCAACATCATTATTAAAATAATTGTAGACAGCAAAAATGCCGCTTTTTAAGAAGCGGCATTTTTTTGTTAGTCATCTAATAGTATTTCAGATATAAATAATCTTTGGGTAAAATATTTTTCATCTTTTGATGTAACTATATTAACATTTACATTTCTATCTACAAGGTTTCTAACCTCCCATAAACCTATACCTGAGTTTCTGTTTTTAGTAGAGTAATGTTTTTCAAATATTTTTTCGGTGTCTACGGATTTATCTTTATAAGTATTTTCAATTGTAAATATTTGAAGTTGTTCTGTTGCTATTCTTCTAAAAGAAATATTAATTTCTTTAACCTCACATTCCTCAGCAGCTTCAATTGCATTATCTATAAGTACTCCTAACACTTTTGTAAAATCATAAATAGGCATTGCAAGTTTTTTATAATCGTACATAGTTTCAACACGGAAGAATATATCTTTTTTGCTTGCTACATCATATTTGGTTGCAATCAAAGTGTATATAGATGGAACAGAAATTTTTGTAGGTGAGATAGATTCTAGTTGGGCATTTTTCTTTGTGTCATGGTCTAATACTGCAAAATATTTTCTTAAACCGTCAATATCATTAAAAGCTAGATAGCCACTAATTGCATGAATTGTGTTTGCGTGGTCATGCTTGAATGTTCTAATGCCATCTAGTAGTTCGGTTAATGTTTTGTTATGAAGTTCTGAAATTCTTAAAGCTTCTTTCTTTTTCTCTAGTTGCACACATTTGTATGTATCGTATATGCTCAAAACAACTAAAACGATGTTTGCAATAATATTAAACAAAAGCAAATATAGCGGATAATCGTATTTATTTGAAGTGTAGAATAGTATGTTTGGCGATATGATACATACAATTAGTATAATGTTTATATATAAAGAACTTCTAAATGGTGTTTCTTCTTCTTTGTCATCTTCTTTTTGTTCTTCTGTGTTATTAGGCGTAGCGTTATTTTCTTTTGAGTTAGTAGTTTCAGTGCTATTTTGAGTTTCAGCGTTTGGAGTAGGAGTGCTATTTGCTTTAATTTCTTCACTTTTGATAGTTTCGGTATCTGCTGTCACTTTAGCATTTTGAACTTCTTTTGTATCTTGTTTTGGCGTTTCATTTTCTTTATCTTTATCTTTATCTTTAAGCTTTTTAAGAATTGAAACTCCTTTGATTTTGCAGATAACTAATGCAATTATTGTAAACCATATGTCAATCATTAAGAATAAAGGTAAAGTTTGAATTACATTTTCAACATTTGTATTAAATTTAAACAAATTAAATAATAAAGCGCTTGAAATAAGTTCAATAGGAATTGAAAGTACGGTCAGTATTATTGAATATACAATAGATTCTTTTAAACTCTTTTTATAAATGAATTTAAAGAAGCTTATCATTAATATGAGAATTATAATTGTATTAGCCGATGAATATTCCAAAGGAATAACCAATTTAGATATTACGCCGTATATACCTAATATTGTAGAATAGATTAAATTTTTAGTCCTAGTTGTTTCAATATTGAATAACATTGTTATTATTAGAGCTTGCATGTATGCTTGCCAGAAAAACGCTGCGAATAGTATTAAAATATCAATCATAGTTTGTGTCATTTTTAAAAATCATCCTTTCTAAATCAAAAAATCTATCACTATATGGAATTGTTTTTTTGTTATTTATATATAGTGTGTTATCTTTTGTATTTATCTCGGATATTTGTTCCGTGTTTACGATGTAAGACTTGTGACACCTTTTAAAGTTTTCTGGTAGACAAATCATTAAGTTTGAAAAAGAGGTGTAAACCTCTATCTCTGAATATGGAGTATGGATTATAGCTTTTTGTTGGTCTTTCTCAATGTAAAAAATATCAGATTGCTTAATTATATGCTTACCATTTCCTAACTTTATATATAATTTTTCATTATTTATAGCGTCGTCAATTAATCTTAAAATAGTTTCTTCTAACTTGGCAGAAGAAAACGGCTTTATCAAATAGTCAAAGGTTTTTACTTTGTAGGCAAGCATTGCAAACTCAAAATGTGCTGTTAAAAATATTATGTATGCAGTTTTGTTTTGCTTTCTAAATTTGTTTGCTAGTTCAACACCGTTCATATCTGCTTTTAAATCTATATCGAGGAATAATATATCGACATCATTATTTTTTGTGTATGCCAATAATTCACGAGGGTTTGTAAAAAATCTTTCCACTTTTGCATTTATATCATTTTTTAGGAATATACTTTGTAACATAGTAGAAAGTGCGTTTATAGAAGATTCGTTGTCATCACATAAAATAACTTTAAACATATACCACCTCAGTTTACATATTCTCACAATAATTATTAATGATATAACTAATAAATAGCAATGTCAAGTATAAAACTCAATGAAACACTATTAAAATATAGGGTTGCACCAAAACATGCTTTTGGCATTATGTTAATTTGTAAATGATAAGTTGTAAATTCATAGCCAAAATGTTAAGATAATGTAGAGCAAGAAAGACCAAAAAAGAGGTGGCATATAATGAATTTTTATTTGGATTTTGACTATACGCTATTTGATACTTACGCTTTTAGAAAAGAACTGTATAAAATATTAAAGCGAAATGGATTAAGTAAAGATTGCTTGGCACTAACTTCAGAAGAGGAAGAGCATGAATTACTAAATGTTAGAAATGTTTTTAAACATTTAAGTGAAAAGGAAAATTTGCCATTAGATAATTTTATAGTTCCGCTAGAAAAATTATACAAAAAAAGTTATAAATATTTGTATAAAGATGTTGTAAAATTTATACGAGTATTGAAAGCAGAAGGTCATTTTGTAAACATATTAACTTGGGGAAATGAAGAATACCAAAAAGAAAAAATAGTAGCCTCAAGAATATATGAAAAGGTAGACCATATAATTTGTACAGAGAAATTAAAGTATAAATTGGATTTGGACTATGAAAATGGTATATTCATAGACGATAGCATAAGAGATTTAAAGGGACTTTATGTAAAAAAAGCTAAGTATGTGTTTAGAATAAAAAGAAAACATGGTAAAAATTCAAAAGACAAATTAGACATCAATGAAATTTTGGAGTTTAATTCTTTGGCGAAATTAGAAAGGTATTTACGAAAAGCAAAAATAATATAAAAATTTAATGGAGGAAATGAAAAATATGGATAATAAAAAAGTTGTAATTCTAGGTGGTGGAACTGGTTCTTCAAGGGTTTTAATGAGTTTGAAAGATTTACCATTAGATATAACAGCAGTAATAACAGTGTCTGATAATGGCGGAAGTACAGGTAGAATAAGAAAAGAGTTTACTGTACCGGGTGTTGGCGATATAAGAAAAGTTTTGAGCAATTTATCTACATTACCAGATGAAGTAAAAGACATAATGGAATATAGACTTTCTACATATAGTGACTTAGATAAGCATTCAATAGGAAATTTGATACTTACAGCGTACTTGCAAACAACAGATAGTTTAAAAACAAGTATAGAAAGATATAGTAAGTTATTGCATGTAAAACACACGGTGCTACCTTTGTCGGAAGATAATTTGACACTTATGGGAAGAACTGCTGATGGCGAAATAGTTGAAGGCGAAGAGCAAATAACAAAAGTTGGCAAAAAATATGAAGAAATATTTTATAAAGAAGAGCCACATGTGTTGCCAGAAGTGTTACAAAAAATTAAGGAAGCTGATTTAATAATAATAAGTATTGGAAGTCTTTATACAAGTATATTGCCACATTTGATATGCAAAGATATAGTAAAAGCAATTAACGAAACTAATGCAAAAGTTATGTATTTGTGTAATGCAATGACACAACCTGGAGAAACGGATGGTTTTGGTGTAAGTGACCATGTTGCAACTATCGAAAAATATATAGGAAAAGATGAGGTTGATGTAGTAATTGCAAGCAATACCAAAATCGATGAAAAGATGCTAAAAAAATATGAAACTGAAGAACAAAAAGATCAAGTGAGAATAGATAGAGAAAATATGGTAAATAAAAAGTATGAACTAATAGAAGATGATTTATTAACAACAGAAGAAGGCAAGATTACGCATAAGAGTTTGAAGTTAAGCTCAGTAATATTTTCATATTTGATGAGATAAATTTTAATATGGAGGTGTCGCTATGATAAAAATTTTAGTTTTAATTACGCTGTTATTTTCGCTTAGCGGTTGTGCGGGTAGTAAAAATCCAGAGCAAAAACAAAATGAGGATATTTATGTACCTTATCAAAATGTAGAAGAGGAAAATGAAACAAAAGAAAATCTTAACGAAGAAGAAGTAAATAACAAAACAGAAATTGTTGATATTGAAGTAGAAGAGCCAATTATTGAAACTGCAAATTTGGATAACAAAACTTATGCATGGGGCTTTAGAAGAATGAAAGATGAAGCACAGCCGGAGTTTACAGCTTCATACGCAAAAGTCCTTAAAGATTATGATGGCATTTATGTAGGAAACGCAGAAGAAAAAGTGGTATATTTAACTTTTGATGAGGGGTATGAAAATGGGTATACACCAGCCATTTTAGATACTTTAAAAGAGAAAAATATTCAAGCTACTTTTTTTGTAACTAAGCCATATGTAAAAAAGAACGGAGATTTGGTTCAAAGAATGATAGACGAGGGACATATTGTAGGAAATCATACGGTAAATCATCCTAGTATGCCTTCTGTTACAGATGACGAAAAACTAAAAAATGAAATAATGGAATTGCATGATTATGTAAAAGAAAACTTTAATTATGCAATGTCATTTTTAAGACCACCTAAGGGAGAATATAGTGAGAGAACGGTAGCACTATCTAAAAATTTAGGTTATACAACAGTTTTATGGAGTCAAGCGTATGATGATTGGGATGTAAACAATCAAAAAGGTGTTGAATATGCAAAGAAAATGATACTTAATAATTTACATAACGGGGCAGTAATATTACTCCATGCAGTATCAAAAGACAACACGGAGGTGCTAGGCGAAATAATAGATGAAATACAAAATAGGGGGTATGAAATAATGCCACTAGATGAATTTGAATATTAAGTAATAAACTAATCCTCATGGTAATAGAATGTTATCATGGGGATTAGTTTTTTGTTTTGAAAGAGAAGGTGAATATATGAAAGAAGAAAAAACTGTAAAAGATAAATTTTTAGATGCAATGGAATTACCGTTAGAGCTTATATCTGACGAATCGAGAATATCGCTATTGGGTAATAAGTGTTTATTAATTGAAAATTACAAAGGAATTATTGAATATGATGAAAATGTTATAAGGTTTATAAACGGTGTTAATGTTTTTGGAAGTAATATGATTATGGAAGAAATTAGCAAAGACGAAGTTTTTATAACTGGAGAAATATTAAATATAGAGTTTGAACGAGGTGAATAAAATGTCCTTGAAAAATTTCATGAAAAATATTAAAGGCTATGTACTTATAAGGGTAGAAGGCTATTTTATTGAACGATTTATTAATTTGATTATGAATAATGATATTGAAATTTGGGACATAGTACAAGAAAATGTTGGAGTAATTACTGCAAAAATTTATGCTAGAGATTTTAGAAGAGTAAAAAATATTTGTAAAACAGCAAAATGCAAAGTAAAGATTGCAAATAAAAGCGGTGTGCCGTTTACGCTTCAAAAATATAGACATAGGAAGTTGTTTGCTTTACTAATTGCAATAGTAAGTACAACTATTACAATTTTGAATTTGTTTGTTTGGAAAGTCGAAATAATTGGCGATTTTACTTTTTCTATTGAAGAAATAAGAAAAGACCTTGAGGAAGAAAAAATAAAAGTGCGGAGCTTTAAAAAAAGATGTAGATACAGAAAAAATAAAACTGAATATATTACTTAAAAGAAATGATATTGCATGGTTGGGAGTTTCTATAAAGGGAAATAAAGTTATTGTGGAGATAATAGGTAAAGAAGAAAAAGCTAACGATTATGTTAATACGGAGCCTGGCGATATTGTTTCTGACAAAGAGGGCGTTGTTTCAAAAGTTTATGTGGCACAAGGCGTTGCAAAAGTTAAGAAAGGAGATATTGTTTTAAAAGGGGATATTTTAATATCTGGCGAGGTTACTAGTGAACATGCCGATACAAGATATGTACCTTCTAATGGGGAGATTATTTTAAAAACATGGTATGTAGAAAAATATAAAGTTCCATATAATAAGTTGATAATATCAAAAAGTGGTAATAAAGAAAAAAGTTATGCATTTGATATTTTTAATTATAAAATAAATTTGCTAAATAAGGATACAAATTTTGAAAAGTATGATACAATTACTTCGAGCAATAATTTTAGTTTGTTTGGCAAATTTGAGTTGCCAATAAAAGTTACTACTCAAACATATGAAGAAGTTGTTATAGATAATATTACATATACTAAAAAGCAAGCGGAAGATATGGCAAAAGAGTGTGTTAAAAAGAGTGTTTTAGAGAAAATTCCATCTGATGCTACGATAGTAAATGAAAAAATAAATATTATTGAAAACGATGAGGATATAGAAGCGGAAATTATAGTAGAGTGCGAAGAAAAAGCAGGAGTATACAAAAGAAGTGGAGGATAACTATGGCAGAATTGCAATTGAAAGTTGTAAAAAAAGCAGATACAGGTTTTATGAGTAGAGCTATAAGTAATTTCGGAAAGGCTGTATATTCGTCTGGTGGAGGATTGTATAGCTTGATAATAGGTGCAAAGAGAAGTAGTCTTTTGAAAGCCTATGCTAATTATCAAGAAATTACAACAGTAGCTGATGAAAATAAAAGGAATAGTATTTCTTCAAAATATGATAAAGCTTATGACAACTATTTAGAAGCTTTAGAAAAATATATAAAAGAAAATATATACAATAAAGTTCAAAAGAAAGTGAGCAACATAAAAGAAGAGAGGATAATGTCTAGCTTTTATGAGGTAAATTCATTAAAAGGTAATGAATATGTTGAATATAAATATAAAAGGCAAATGCTTCTTTTAGATATGGATTGGGAAAATGTTTTGAGCACGAAAACGGGAAAGACTTTTCAAAAGTATAAAGACTTTTATATAAATACAATGGAAAACATATACAAAGCTAGTATGCGACATTATGCAATATTACTTACGGATGTTAAGTATGAAAATTCGGAAAAGTATGAAAAAATTTATGAGTTAATAGAAAATTACATAAAACAGGTGTTACCATATGCTGACGAAACAGATACTAATAAACGCATATTAGAAGAATATAAAAAATATGTTCAGTCACTTGACAATTTTTCACAAAAAGAAAGTAACGAATTAAGAAGAAAGCTAGTATTACTTGGACTAAGTAGAGAGTTATTTGTATATAGTTTGCCGTTAATTGCAGCAGAGCAATGTTACATAAAACTTATGAAAAGTTGTAGAAGTGCATTAGGAAACACTTTCTTAGATGCGGACAAATATGAATTGTATAAATTGCTTTTAGATATAATCGAAGAATACAATGAAAATGTTTTATCTAAAAAAGTTTACTGGGATTCACAAGCTTTAAGAGAAGAATACAACAAGTTTTGGGATAAGTATAGTGAGATAAAAAAACTTGCGAGAATAGATTATGATGAATTTTTAAAACTTAGAGAGATATTATTTATAAAAGAAGATTTGAAAATGCTAAAAAAGAGTAAAAAGAAATATGATGAAGTAAAATCTTACTATAAAGATAGAATGGTTCAATTGCATGCATTAAGAAGAATAAGAAAACATCCAACTTTGAAATCTGGTGTTTGGAAGACAAGACGCAGAATGCATGCAGATGAAATTGAAAAAATTTAAATGTAATGAAAGGATTTTGTAATGGTAGAAATTGATTATAATAATATAGAAAAACTTGAAAACGAAGAAGTTTTGCTAAAGAAAGTTGTACAAGCTGTTTTAGAAGAAGAAGAAATTGTGCATGATTTGTATATAAGTATCACATTAACAAATAATGAAGAGATACATAAAATCAACAAACAATATCGAGATGTTGATAGACCAACGGATGTATTATCTTTTCCAATGTATGAAAGAGAAGAAATCCCAGCTTTAAAAAGAGAGGATAATATATTTGAAGAAGAAATTTTAGGAGATATTATAATTTCTATTCCTAAAGTAAAAGAACAATCGGAAGAGTATGGCCATTCTTTTGAAAGAGAGCTTGCATATTTAACTACTCATGGCATGCTACATTTGCTTGGTTATGACCATATGATAGACGAAGAAAAAGAACAAATGAGAGCTAAAGAAGAAAAAATATTAGAAAAATTAAATATACTTAGATAAAAAGGGTGAGAATATATGAAAAATAATAAAAGTATAGTTATAGCGTTTTTAATAGCAATTCTTATTATTGTAGGAGTTATTTGGGGGGCAATGAGTCATACTCAAAAAGATATAAAAGAAGAAAAACCATCTGATGTACTTGGTGTGACAGACATTGTAGATGAAGAAATAGAGCCAATAGAGGAAGAAGAACCATATACAGGACCTAAAATATTTTCGGGAGATGATAGACCGATTGCAGTTATGATTGATAATGAAACAGCAGTAACAAGTCATGCTGGCTTAAACGATGCATACATGCTATATGAATTTATCATAGAGGGCGGAGAGAGCAGAATAATGGCATTTTTTAAAGGTGCAATGCCTGAAAAAATAGGACCTGTTAGAAGCTCAAGACATTATTTCTTAGACTATGCACTAGAACATGATGCTATATATGTTCATTTTGGATGGAGCCCAAAAGCACAGTCAGATATAAAAACTTTAGGAATAAATAACATAAATGGTATTTATGATTCTTTCTATTGGAGAGAAGAGCCAAAAAGCTCATATCACAATGCTTTTACCAGTATGGCAAATATTTTAAAGTATGCTGGTTACAAAAAGTATAGAACAACTTCTGATGCAGAGTCTGTTGTGAAATATAACGAAAAAGATACAAATTTAGAAAGCAATCAAGAAGCAAATGAAGTATACATTAAGTATTCAAATCTACAAAGTACAACATATACATATGATGAAGAAAACAAAATTTATTTAAGAAGCAAAAGAAATTATGAACACAAAGATAGATTTACAGGCGAAAGATTTTATGCTAAAAATATAATTGCAATTTATGTAAGAGATGAACTTTTGCCAGACACAGAAGATAAAGGAAGAAGAGATTTATACAATATAGGTTCGGGCGATGGATATTACATAACAAATGGCGAATATATTCCTATAAAATGGACTAAGACGACAAGAAGCGGTAGAACAGTTTATACAGATTTAGAGGGAAATGAAATAAAAGTAAACGATGGAATCACTTGGGTGCAAATTGTACCTATTACTGGTAAAATTGAAATAAAATAAAGAGGTAGAAAAATGGAAAATTTAGAACTTGTAAAATTAGCAATAGAAGCAAAGAAGAATGCACATGCCAAATATTCAAATTTTAAAGTTGGAGCGGCACTTCTTACAAAGTCTGGCAAGGTGTATCAAGGAGCAAATATGGAATGCTCAAGCTATGGATTATCTATATGTGCAGAAAGAGTTGCACTTGTTAAAGCTTTGTATGATGGTGAAAAAGAATTTACCAAAATTGCAGTAGTTGGTGGAATGGAAAATGAATTAACTTATACAACGCCATGCGGTGCATGTAGACAGTTTTTGTCTGATTTTGGTGGCGATATTGAAGTTATCATGGGATATGAAGAAAATAGCGAATTAAAAGAAAAAACATTTAAATTAAAAGAGCTATTACCAGAAACATTTGAATTTTAATTTGAGTAATGAACTAAGGAGGAAAATATGAAATCAGGATTTGTAACAATACTTGGAAGACCAAATGTTGGAAAGTCAACACTATTAA
This sequence comes from uncultured Eubacteriales bacterium, assembly GCA_964602275.1. Taxonomy (GTDB): domain Bacteria; phylum Bacillota; class Clostridia; order TANB77; family UBA1234; genus RGIG6291. Next base: position 5,942 of record CAZRQF010000006.1, on the reverse strand, counting down.
ATTGTATAGCAGGACAAAAAATAGCAATAGTGAGCAACAAGCCACAAACAACAAGAACAGCAATTCAAGGAATAATAAATAGAGATAATGCACAAATTATATTTACAGATACGCCAGGAATTCACAAACCTAAAAATAAATTAGGCGAAAAGATGGCAGAAACAATTGAAGATGCCTCAGCGGGAGTAGATTTGATTTTATACTTGATTGATGCAACTGATAGAGGAATTGGCACGGCAAATGAATTTATTTTAAATAAAGTAATTGCCTATAAAACAAAAACTATTCTAGTAATAAATAAAGTTGATTTAGTAAAAAAAGAAAGTTTATTAGAACTTATAAAACTATATAGTGAAAGACATAATTTTGAAGCTATAATTCCAATATCTGCAATGAAAAATGATGGCGTTGAAGACTTAATTCAAAAAATAATTGAACTTTTGCCTGAAGGACCAGAATATTATGGAAAAGATGACTTTACTAACCAAACAGAAAGACAAATTATAGAAGAAACAATAAGAGAAAAAGCTTTAAAAGTATTAGATGACGAAATTCCACATGGTATAGCAGTTGAAGTTACTTCTATGAAAAAAAGAAAAGGTAAAAAATTATATGATATAGAAGCTACAATATATTGTGAAAGAAAATCACATAAAGGCATAATAATTGGTAAAAATGGCGAAAAATTAAAAGTTATCGGAACACACGCTAGAGAAGATATAGAAGAAATGATGCAATCAAATGTAAATCTTCAGTTGTGGGTTAAAGTAAAAGAAGGTTGGAGAGATAACGAAAGCAAGATGAAGCAAGTTTTTAAGGCGTAAGAAAAATGGAGGTACGAATGAATAAGGAGTTTGCATGGCAAATTTTTAAAAACACTGGCAATTTAGACGCATATTTAATTATGCGAGAATATGAAGAAAATGAGCAAATTAATTTAGAAACAAATGCGGTAAATTTTCTAGGTGAGAAAAATGGGATTGATAAAAACGAAGGGAATAGTAATTAGCGTAGCTAGTTCTTCTGATAATGATAAAGTATTAACAGTTTTGACACCGGATATGGGCAAAATTAGTGTATTTTGCAAAGGTGCTAAGAAGACAAAAAATGCTTTACTAAATTGTTCAGAATATTTGGCTTTTAGTGATATGATTATCTTTAAAAGCCCAAATGATACGTATTCATTAAATTCGGCAGAGATAATAGAATTATTTTATAATGTTAGAATTGACATTGAAAAACTTTCTTATGCATCAACAATTACAAAAATAATTTATGATGTAACGGGAGAAAATCAGCCAAGCGGACAAGTTTTGCAATTACTTTTAAATACGATTTATACGCTTTCAGAAACTAAAAAAGATTTGGACTTGATTTTATTAACTTTCGAGCTAAGATTACTTGCGTTGATAGGCTTTTTACCCAAAATATCAAGATGTGTAAGCTGCGGTAAAACTATCACAGAAGATATGGAAAACTTCTATTTTAGCATAAGAGATGATGGAATAAAATGCTCTGCTTGTGCAAAGGTAGATAAAGGTGCAATCGAGCTAGATAAAACATCTTTTTCGGCACTAATTTATATACTTTCTTGTGATGCAAAAAAGCTTTTTGCATTTGAAATTCCGCAAAAGTCTATTGAAGAGCTTAGAATTTTGGCACAGATATATTTAACTGAAAAATTAGAAAAAGAATATAAAGTGCAGAAATATTAAATGCATTTATATAGATAAAAATGAGAGGAGAAAAAATATGAATAAAAAATCTATTATTAGTTTTTTACTAATAACAATAATGTTGATTAGTTCAACTGTATTTGCAGCTTTAACAAAAATTTCATTTTCGTTTAAAAAATTTACAATGGCATTAGGTACTACACAATCAATTACAGGGATAATGACTGTTTATGGGCATGAGCTTGATTACTCAAATTTTGAAATATCAGATAAAACGGTAGTAAAATTTACATCGGACAAAAAATCATTAGAAGCAGTTGGAACAGGTATAGCAACAGTTTATTATACATATTCAATTGACGAGGGAGAAGAAAAAACAATTTCTTGTCGTGTAGAAGTAACTGCAACTTCAGCTGCTGTAGGAAGTAACACAACTACATATCATTATATTACACTAGTAAGTGCGGATGGCGAAACAAAATTAAAATGCCAAAGAGGATTAGAACCAACATTGCCAGAACTTACAAGAGATGGCTATACATTTGCAGGTTGGTACTTAGATGCAGAATACAAAACAGAATATAAAAAGACATGGCTTCAAAAAGATTTAACTTTATATGCTAAGTGGGTTGCAACTGATGAAAAAGAAAACAAAGTGCCTGTACAACAAGCTCTTTACTCTGATATTGAAAATCATTGGGCAAAAGGAAAGATAGAGTATGTTACAAGAGAAGGCATTTTTAATGGAACTGGTAGTGACAAGTTTTCACCAGATGAACCAATGACAAGAGCGATGGTAGTAACGGTATTAGGAAGAGTTGCAGGAGTAAAGCCAGAGGGAAGAACTACAAGCTTTACAGATGTATCAAGTGGAGCATATTATGAAGAATATGTAGCGTGGGCAGTAGAAAATGGAATAGCAAAAGGCGTTTCAGAAACAGAATTTAATCCAAATAGAAACATAACAAGAGAAGAACTTGCTGTAATGTTTGCAAATTATATAGAGTATACTGGAAAAGATTATGGCGAAATAGAAGAAATAGAATACAATGATAATGACGACATAAGCACCTGGGCAGTAGATGCAGTAAAGACTTTAAAATCATATAATGTAATGAAAGGAAATGCAGAAAACAACTTTTTACCAAAAGCAGTAGCAACAAGAGCGGAAGTTGCAGTAGTATTTTATAATTTTTATATGATAAAAGGTTAATGATTGACTTTTAAAATGATAGGTGGTATTATCCTTGTATAAAGTAAAATGGCGTTGAAGAAGAAGAGTAACTATGAAATGTTTTTAAAGAGAGCCTATGTAGCTGGAATATAGGTAAAGCAAAATAGTGAAAGGAGCTTTGGAGCTAAAAACAAGAGTGAGTAGGAAACTACTAACTAGGGTGGAACCGCGGAAAAAATTCGTCCCTAGGCATGAAAAAGTCGTGCCTGGGGACTTTTTTTAGATGTCATATTTTTGACTTAGCCGTAAAACCGGACATACAGGTGCGAATTGCTAATAATATAATAAAAGGAGGATTTTAAAATGACAGAAAAATCAATGGAAAAAATCGTAAGTTTATGTAAGAGCAGAGGTTTTGTTTATGCAGGTTCTGAAATATATGGTGGACTTGCAAATTCTTGGGATTATGGTCCATTAGGAGCAGAGCTTAAAAAGAATATTAAAGATGCTTGGTGGCAAAAATTTATAAAGGAATCAAAATATAATGTTGGTATCGATGCTGCAATTATTATGAATCCGCAAGTTTGGGTTACAACGGGTCATGTTGGTGGCTTTAGTGATCCTCTTATAGATTGTAAAGCTTGTAAAACAAGACACAGAGCAGATAAACTTATTGAAGAATGGGCATTTCAAAACGGAAAAGAAATCTCTGGCTTAGATGGATGGGCAAATGAAGAGCTTGTAAAATTTATAAATGATAATCATATTGCTTGTCCTGATTGCGGAAAATGTGATTTTACAGATATAAGAAAATTTAACTTGATGTTTAAGACTTTTATGGGTGTTACAGAAGATGCTAAATCAGAAGTATATTTAAGACCTGAAACAGCACAAGGTATGTTTGTTAATTTTAAAAATGTTCTTAGAACAACTAGAAAGAAAATGCCTATGGGTATTGGACAAATGGGTCGTTCTTTTAGAAACGAAATAACACCAGGTAACTTTATTTTTAGAACTAGAGAATTTGAACAAATGGAACTTGAATTTTTCTGCAAACCTGGTACTGATTTAGAGTGGTATGAATATTGGAAAGAACATTGCAAAAACTTTTTGATTTCTCTTGGTGCGAAAGAAGAAAACTTAAGAATGAGAGAACATTCAAAAGAAGAACTTTCTTTTTACAGTAAAGGTACAACAGACATAGAATATTTATTCCCATTTGGTTGGGGCGAGCTTTGGGGCATCGCCGATAGAACAGACTATGATTTATCAAGACATATGGAAGCTTCAAAACAAGATTTAACTTACCTAGATCCTGAAACAAACGAAAAGTATGTGCCTTATTGTGTAGAACCAGCAGTTGGTGTAGATAGATTATTCTTAATGTTTTTATGCGATGCATATGACGAAGAAGAAATAGCAGAGGGCGATGTAAGAACTGTACTTCACTTAAGCCCTGCTCTTGCACCGTTTAAAGCAGCAGTATTGCCACTTTCAAAGAAACTAAGTGAAAAAGCGACAAAAGTGTATGACGAACTTTCTAAGAAGTTTAATATTGATTATGATGAAGCTGGAAGCATTGGTAAGAGATATAGAAGAGAAGACGAAATTGGAACTCCATTTTGTATTACAGTTGATTTTGATACATTAGAAGATAATACAGTAACTGTTAGAGATCGAGATACAATGGAGCAAATTAGACTTCCTATAAGCGAGCTTGAAAAGTATATAGAAGAAAAAATTAAATTTTAAAATATTAATTTGATAGGAGGAACAAAAATGGCAAATCCTATTTATATATTAAAAAGATTGTTTAACATGAATTATAAAAATTTCTTTGACAGTGTAAGCAGAGTTAGTAAAAAAGCTAATAAAAGTAAATTCTATACTTTTTATGATATGGTATGGAGTGGCATGAGGTACGGTGCAGGATATGTTGACTACGATGTTATTGGCTTTTATAAACTTACTGGCGAGCAAAGAAAAACTATGCTTACTAGAGGAATAAATAATAAATATGTTAGAAAATTAAATGATAAAAATTATTGGCACATATTTGATAATAAAAATGAATTTAATGCTACATTTTCAAAATTTATAACCAGAGATTGGATATATCCGATATCTGAGAAAAAAGAAGAAGCTATAAATTTTATGAAGTCGCATCAAGTCTTTATGGCAAAGCCTAATAATGGACAGTGTGGCAAAGGAATAGAAAAAATAGATGTAGCAAAATATAAAAAGAATTATGAAAAAATATATAAACATTTAGTTGATAATAAACTTGAACTTTTAGAAGAATTAATTGTACAGCATGAAAATATGAACAGCTTAAACTCAAGTAGCGTAAACACCATAAGAATGGTTACCGCAATGAATGAAAAAAACGAAGTAACCGTGCTTGCGACATTTATACGAATTGGAAACGGAAAATGTGTAGATAATTTTAATAGTGGTGGAATGACTGCAAAGGTTGATGAGAATACGGGTGTTATACTTGAAGAAGCGGTTGATAAAACAGGCAAATTGTATGAAAAACATCCAATTTCGGGAACAACTATAAAAGGTTTTCAAATTCCAAAATGGGACGAAGCATTATCTATGGTAAAAGCTGCTGCTTTAATGAGTCAAAAGGTAAGATATGTTGGTTGGGATGTTGCAATAACTAAAGATGGTGTGACATTAATAGAGGGAAATCAATTCCCAGGTCATGACATTTATCAAGTGGCTGAAAGAATGGAAAATGGTGCAATTGGGATACTTCCAAAATTCAAAAAAGCTATCGGCTATTAGTGCATAATAAATACTTGATTTTTAAATAGAAAGAATATATAATACAAAAGGTTAGAATACTAATGAGAAGACAAAAATTTAGATAAAACAAGGAGGAATTTAAATGAGCAAAAAGTATGTTTATCTTTTTAGTGAAGGAAATGCAGATATGAGAGAGCTTCTTGGTGGTAAAGGTGCAAACCTTGCAGAAATGACAAATTTAGGTCTACCTGTTCCACAAGGTTTTACAATATCAACAGAAGCATGTACACAATACTATGAAGATGGAAGAGAAATCAATCCAGAAATCAAGGCTGAAA
>CAZRQF010000005.1:0-33493 GCA_964602275.1 uncultured Eubacteriales bacterium | reverse complement strand
GCCGTGACTATCTTCCAGAACCGCCCAGAGCAAAGTCTAATGTATGTTGGCATAGTAAAAGCTTTCCACCATCTCGCACCGAAAACACTTCTCCTGCTAAAAAGATTCAACCGACGATTACTATTCAATGGCCTTACTAACCTTTAAAAGCTGCCTCATTGGCAGCTTTTACTTTTTCTTGAATATTTTAAGAATCTGTTGTATAATGTGAAAAATTATGTAACTTTCACTCTATTCAAGACTTTGAAAGGAGAAAATACTATGGCAAATTCTAGGCGTTCCCGTTGCTTTTTTTGCAACAAACTTGTCGACACGCACTATTCATTTCCTAAAGCCTATGCCGTAAAACACTTTCGCATAAACGGCAAACACGGTTGCATTTGTTCTTCTTGCATTGAAGATTTTTACGATACATACAATGATGATATAAAAATGCATGAATTATTTTCAAAGCATTCTACTATAACCGAGATAATTCCTGCAAATGTGCCGGTAAGTTTTAATCCGCCGATGCAAGGTCCGACCGAAATTCTTACAAATGCCCTGCGGCAAATTGAACCAATTCATGTTGTTGTTTCGCAAGCTCAAAAAGTTACTGTAAAAACTAATTCAAATACAGGAAAACCTACCAAAGACAAATTTGCTTGTCTTGAAAACTCGCTTGATAGCTATTTTTCGCTTGTTACTAGTAAAGTTTTTGGGCAAGATGAAGCGTGCAAGTCTGTGCTTTACACCATCTATTACAACCAGATGGCAAATTTGATTGAATTTTTAGACGGTGCTAATCTTGATAGGCGTAATCACATTCTTTTAATTGGCAATACCGGCACCGGCAAGACTTTTATGGCAACTACAATTGCTAAAGTTATGAATATTCCATATGCCATTTTTAATGCTACTGCTATAACTTCTGCAGGATACATCGGGTCTAAAGTTGAAAATGTTCTCGAAACGCTATATCGAAATGCTGGAAACAATCTCGAGCTTGCTGAAAACGGCATTATAATTTTAGATGAAATTGATAAAAAGCGTGTAAATCCTGACAATAGTGGGCGTGATGTTACTGGTCGTTCTGTTCAAGAAGAATTGCTAAAAATTTTAGAGCCTTCTGATGTATATCTAAAAGAATTAGGTATCACTTTCAACACTCGTAACATTACTGTAATTTTAATGGGTGCATTTGTGGGGCTTGACGAGGTAATTAGCAAGCGCGTCAATAAAAAAGTTATTGGGTTTAAGCCAAAAGATGATACTCCCAAGCCTTCAGAAGTAACTCCAGATGACCTCATAGAATATGGATTCATTCCAGAATTTGTTGGTAGAATTCCTGCTGTAATTACTTTAAACAATCTTTCAAAAGATGTCATAATTGATATCATTTATGCATTGATTTCTAAACTTAATATTTTCTTTACATCAAAAGATGTTGAACTTATTATCGATGACCTATTTTTAGATAATCTTGCAGAGATTATTGTAGAGTCTTCTACTGGTGCTAGAGATGTTTACAAACAATTTTTTAACATTTTCAAGCCCGCACTTTACCGTATATTCCAAAGCAGCGGTGGCGGTGTTTGTGAGATTGACAAAAATGGTAACACGCTATTAATTGTTGGAGATAAATCTAGCAAAGTACAAACTTACCATTTTGAAAGTTCAATCGAAATTTGTGAAGAAGAATGATTAGTATACTAATTATTCGGAATTTAATATACAATTTCATATTTTAAAAAAGTCACTTCGTATTTGAAGTGACTTTTTTAATTTATCTAGTTTCCATCACATATGTAGCTTTCAAGTCCGCCATATGTGCATATACAGCCAAAGGATATTTTTCATATGCCTTAGCTATGTAGCCATAATTTTCTTTCGCTTCATAGCCTCCCATATGCCATCTTATTGCATATAATTCTTCTTTTGTAAGCTTTATAAATTCTGAAATTATCATTACTGATTTTTCGCCATGTCCAAGCGGCATCATATCATCAGTTGTATAGTATGGTTCTTTTACCCATTCGCCTTGCTCATTTTTCTTGTTTCTCATTTCAACTTTATATTGATTAATCTTACAAATATCATGCAAAAGTCCTACAACTCTTAATGTATCCTCTGACCATTCTCCATTTGTAAGTTCTTTCAAAGCTTTATAAACATTTATGCTATGCTCTAAAAGTCCGCCCTCATATGCTAAATGGAATCTAGTACTTGCAGGTGCTATATAAAAATCTGTCTTTTCTAAAAAATCTATTAAATCATTTATTCCTTCTCTATTTACACCTCTTAACAATTCTATAAATTCTTCCTTCATTTTAGTCCTCCTCGATTAATTCTATCATTTCGTCCGCAGTTACTCGCTCACACATGTTAAACCTATTTAAAGCATACAAGCTTTGTGCAAGTCCTTTAATTATTGTGTTATTGCCTGTTTCTATTGATAATGTTACTTTCACGCCACTTTCGTTTAACACAACATTTGTCAATGTTTCATATTTTCCAGATGGATATGCAAGAGCTATTAATTCGTCACCTAATTGTTCTATTAGTTTTTTCATTTTTAAATTATCTTCTTTTAAGATATTCATATATTCCGTCTCAGTTTCATCTGCAAATTTCAATATATTTTCTCTTGGTTTATCCGTATTTTCATATGGTTTCCATTGGTGCATATCATATGTGTGACTTTGTATTGATATTACACCTGACCTTACCATTTCTTCTGCTTGCTCACTTGTAAAGTGAGGTGTTATCGGATAACTTGTATCTTTATAATTAGTTAGGCAACCAACTGTTGAGCCAATAACAAATATCGTAGCTTTCATATTATATTTTTTAAGTATCGGATACGCTATCTCATAATTGCTTAAATATCCATCATCAAATGTTATGCATATTGGCTTTTCAGGAAGTTCTTTTCCTTTTTCTACATATTCAACCAAATCTTGCAGTAAAACGGCTGTATACCCATCATCGTGCAGTCTTTTTATTTGTTCTTCAAATCTTTCAGCCGATATTTCACTATCTTCTACCGGATTTTGAACAATATTATGATACATGATAATTGGCACTTTGGCAATATATTCTTCGCTATTATCAATAGTCCACAAAGTATCTACATGTAAATCTACATTTTCATTTGTTACATATGTGCCGAAATCTTGTGGAGTATATACATTGCTATCTCCTGCAATTTTTGCTATCGCCATATTTCCTACTGCGTTTCTAAAGTGTGTTTCATCATAAAAATATCGTGCCTCTTTACTTACTATGCTTGTAGTAAAATCCCAATACGGCGTAACTTCTGCAAGTTTTGTATAAAAACTTTTTACATCTTCTTTTGAAAAATATTCTAAATATTTTTCATATACTGGTGACATTATAACAACTAAGTTCACGCCATTTTCATCGCACATCTCTTTTATTCTTCTTACACTTTCTACGGTATTATCAATTGCAGTAAGCGATATGCTTTCTTTAGGATAATTTTTAAATACAGGATACGCCTCCAAATATTTTTCTAAATTACCTATTGGCTCTATATCTCTAACTTTTTTATCATAAGCACCAGTTTCCGCATTAAATACATCACTAGGTTTAGTCAAATATGTATCGTCAATTTTTGCCTTTATTTTTTCAAACGAATATTGCATATCCAAAAACATATACCTACTATAAAACGATATAGGATTTTCTCCGCCTACTTTTGTATGCAAGTTTCTTGTTAAATTATCCTCTTCTTCATCATATTTGTAACCATTTGATATATACACATTCAAAATCAAGTTCTTAACTTCATAATTATCAATTATATACTTAGATGTTTTTTCAACATCTAGCATATCCGCACCATACATTATCAAATTATAAAACTTTGCATCAAAATATTTATTTAATGTTTCTGTTGGAAATGAGCTTGTCGAAGAGCAACCAATTATATACGAGTCATACTCATTATGATGCTTATCTAAATACACCGTTTTCGCAACTCTCGGATTATTCGTCATGTTGTACGAATACCAATTAAAAACCTTATCTCCAAACACACCAAAAGGGTCAACAAGAACATTAAAAAGTGCATATAATACCGCAACCAGTATAACAGAACAAAAAAACATAATACACCATTTTTTCGATGTCATCACTACCTCCTAAAATTGTTTATATATAAATTCTGAAGCTATATAGTTTCCCCTGCATATTCCCAAAATAGTCAAAGTTAGTATACTAACCATAATTACTATCCATTGAACAATAGGTTTTTGTCTATCCACCATTTTTCTAACTCCAATACCATATTCGTCAATTGCTTCAATTATCAATATAAATAATGTTCCAACAGCAATAATAATATAATCCATAAGTGTTATACCAAAGTTTAGTAAAGTTCCATTAAATACACTTGATAATTCAAAATTAAAAACAGTAATTTTAAGCATTTCAAAAGCCGATAATAATCTTGGTGCTCTTGTAATATATCTACCAATTAGCACTATAATTAGTGTCCTAATTATTCTAAACACATAAAACATTTTGTTATCATTGCTAATATTTAGCTTTTGCTTTAATTTTATAAACAGTGGTTCTAAAAGTAATCCCAGCGTTATCAAAGCTCCATTCCAAAAGCCAAATGCAATATACTTAAGGCTTCCACCATGCCATATTCCGATAGTAAAATACACTATAAATGTAATTAATGAAACAGGAAGTATCTTGCCAGCTTTGCCTTTTATATGTTTTCTTACAAACTTTCCAAACTTAACGAATGGTTTTGAAACTGATAATGGGAAAAACAAATAGTCTTTCATCCACGAACCCAAACTAATATGCCATCTACGCCAAAAGTCTGTAAGTGTTGTCGAAAAGAATGGTCTTTTAAAATTATCTACTAGTGTTATTCCAAACATTTTTGCCACAGCTCTTGTTACATCTATTCCACCCGAAAAGTCGCAATATAATTGAATGCAATACAAAATCATCGCAATTAATATAATTGAGCCACTTTGATTTGCATAATCATAAATTACAGCATTTACAACTATCGCAGCTCTATCTGCAATTACCAACTTTTTAAAATACCCAAGCATTAATAACTGTATTCCATCTTTTAAATTGTCCCACGAAAATTTATGCTCTGCATATAGTTCGTTACCTAACGAATCAAACCTGCTAATAGGTCCTTGTACCATTTGCGGGAAGAAAGATGTAAAAAGCATATATTTAAATATATTTTTTTCTGGTTCATATTTATTTCTATAAACATCTATTACATATCCAATAGACTGAAACATATAAAAAGAAATTCCAAGCGGAAGTATTAACTCCAATCTATTGATTTTTTCAAATTTCAAAACATTGTTTATCATATCTGCTAATGGATTCCAATATTTTAAGAAAAACAATATCCCAAAATTTAATACAGTAGTAACCAAAACCACCAAACGCTTTTTCTTTTTTGTTATTTCAGCCACATTTTTATCTTCTTTATTATATCTTCCAAGTAATATTCCAGCAAAATATGTTGTAAAAGTAGTAAAAAGTAAATAAAAAACACCACTTACTCCACCAGTTAAATAAAACAACATACTAGACATTAAAAGCATTATCCATTGAAATTTTTTAGGCAAAACATAATAAAGCAATAAACTTATAGCTACAAACACTATAAACTCTACTGAAACTAATGACATCTCGTCACCTACGCTTTACTATTTATCAACGCCATAATAGCATCTACCGAATTAAAATTTTCAGGCACAATATCTTCAACTCCAATATCAATTGAAAATGCATCTGTAAGTTCGCCTACCAATGTTACAATATCAAACGAATCCAACACGCCATCATCAACTAAGCTCTTGCTTTCTATATCAATGTCAGGTCTTAATTCTTTTAAAATATCAACTAATTTTTCCATTTTTACATTCCTTTCTTTTCAAAACTACTGATTTATATCCATCTAATTCATATCCTACTTTTTCATAAAACTTTCTAGCTGCAATATTTTCTTTTCCAGTCCACACAGTCTTTTTCTTGGCAGTATCATCGAGAAAATATCTACTTACTAGCTTTGTTGCAATCCCTTTATTTCTCTCACTTTCAAAAACCACCAAATGCTTTATTTCAGAAGAAACCTTTCCTTTTCGCACATGTAAAACGCCTTCTATCTTATCATTTTTATAGATATAAACATTTCCACATTCAATGTCTTTTAAAAAACTATCCATTATAGGAATACATCCTGTATAGGGATTAAAATTTTCTTTAAGCATTTGCATGACAAAAGAGCTATCTTCACTTTTGCACAATTGTATTTTATCCGTTATATCGCAACTAACATTTTCACAAAAGTTATTTACATACCTTACTCGTTCTAAGCAAATTTCATACCCTTGACTTTTAAAATACGATACAATCTCTTTGCTACTATCTCTTTCTTCTCTACTAACTATTTCAACTACTACATCTTTTAAAAAAGTCTTATCAATATTTGTATCAAAATTATTTATATAATAATTTAATACATAGTGATTTTCTCTTTCTCTTAAAATAAGCAAACCACCATCAAACTTATGTGCATATAAGCTACCATTTTTTATTTCAGCTTCCAAATCCTCTTTTGATAAAAAATTATTTGTTGCAACACCTTTTTTAAACTCGCTTAAAATAAGTTTAGAAATAGTTTCATACCTATCTATCTTTATCACTAAAATATTTCTCCTTTATTAAAACTCTATCAATCTTTCCATTAGCATTATAAGGCATTCTTTCCATTTTAATGATTATATTTGGATACATATATTTAGGAATAATATCTTGCACATGAGCAATTATCTCTTTACTATCTGTATCACCCTCATACACGCAAACAATTTTATCTTTATCACTATCAAATAAGCAAACAGCAGCACTAATTTTCTCAAAACTATTTACAGCTCTCTCAATTTCTCCTAGTTCAATTCTATATCCCATATGCTTAATTTGACCGTCTTTTCGTGACTGAAACACAATCAAACCATCTTTATTCTTTATTCCAATATCGCCCGTTCTGTAAACAACATCTCTATAATATTTGTTCAACGGATTTTGTATAAATGCTAAATTGGTCTTTTCCTCGTCAGCATAATAACCTTTAGCAATTCCCGTACCTCTAACACAAATTTCGCCAGGCATACCGTCTTCTACAACTTTCAAATTTTCGTCAAGCAGCATAACCTCTTTATTTTCACAAGCTTTTCCAATCGGTATAGCTTCTTCATCTTTATACTCTCTATCCACAATATAATAAGTACAATCAACAGTAACCTCAGTAGGGCCATACAAATTAATATATTTGGCATTTGGCAAAGCTTTTCTCCAAACATTTAAGTGCTTAGCAAGCAATGCTTCGCCACCAAGAATAACCTTATTAACATAGCTTGGCACTACGCTTTCTAAAACCTTTGAATTAGAAATAAGATTAAACGCAGAAGTCGCCCAAATAAGCGAAGTAACTTTTTTCTCATTCAAATATTTAACCAAAACAATCGGAAACATTAATTGCTTCCTAGACAAAATATGCATAGTAGCACCCATTTTCATGGTAATATATATATCCTTAACAGATAAATCAAAATAAAACGGTGCTTGATTTGCCATGACATCATCACTTGAAAAGCTGCAAGTTACAGCCATCCAATCAATAAAATCAATAACATTTCTATGTGCAATAACAATTCCTTTTGGCATACCAGTAGAACCAGAAGTAAAAATGACATAAACAGGATCAATATCTAAAATCTTATTAATTCTTAAATTAAGCATATCATCATCAATACTTGTATAATCATATTCGCTAACTTTAAGCACATTATAATTATCAGCAAAATTAGTAGCTACGCCTTCATCGCCCTCGCCATAAATAATAAGAGCGGGATTAAGCTGCTCTAACACCTTTTCAATTCTCTGAAGTGGCATCTTATTATCAATAGGAACATAAAAATTAGCACTATATAAAACACCCATAAAATTAATCAAACTTTTAACATTCCTATCAACTAAAACAGCAATAGGAGCATTTATACAATCTATTTTATTTAAAATCTGCATAGCAACAGACTTTGCATTATCTCTAAATTCTGAAAAAGTCACCGATACATTCTCATCCGTATATGCAACCTTATCAGGAAAATTTTTAGAAGACATCTCTAAATATTCCAAAACATTTCTCTGCAAAAAATCACCACCTTACAATGACTAATTATACCTTTTTTCACATACAACTGCAACCATTTTCAACATTCTATAAAGCATAAAAAAATGCGAGAAATTTCTTCTCGCATTTTAAAATTTACTTTTTTCTACGCAGTATATATTTTTTACCATTTTCCATACCATACACCAAGTGTACCGTACCGCATTCATAGCAAATCACATCATAATTATTCGGATACTTTCCACAAGTTTTAAACTCTGTTTGCTTATTCCAAGTAACAATTTCACAAAAGCTTACATGACAACTACTTGAAAAAGTCCTGCTACTCACAGTATTTACAAATCCCAGTTGAGCATTACAACATTTACAAGTAAGTTCATATCCCATCGATATTCACCTCGCTTTTAAGTTTGAGCTCTGCAAAGTCTTATTATCAGTTATCATGATTTCTATATCTTAAATGATTATAGCATTTATCATAATGAGTACCTGGATAGTAATTATTAACTGGATAGTATTTATTTTTATAATTCTCTTTCGCTTTTTTATTTTTGAAACGAGAAACAATCATAAATATTATAACTACCAAATAAATAAGAAGTAACACAAATGGTATAAACGGTGTAATCCAAAAGTCACTTATCTTATCATTTTCATCCACAATTGGAATTTTAGGCTTTGCTTCCGCAGCAGAAGTAGCACACGCAACACTATTAAACAAGCAAGCGACAAAAAGCACCACCAAAAGCAATGAGCAACTTCTCAAGAACCACTTCATAAGAAATCCCCCTCCTTAAAAAATGTCTTAACTTCTATTAAATGTCCACTCACTTACGCTTAAATCGCTCCTTATATTTTCGATACACCCTATCTGTCAAGAGAAAAACAAGTGCAATCAAAATCAAAACACATGTCACAAGCAACCGAGCTTTTGTAAAATCGTCATTAGAAGTTGAACCATCAGCAAACGCTACCTCAAAATTTAAAGCAAAAGTAAAAGCTATCAAACTCAAAAAATTCAAAAGTGTAAAAGCCTTCCGTTTCATAAGACTACCTCCCTCAAAATTATTTCAAGGTCTTAAAATCATATCACATCGTCATGATTATAGCATGTGTTTCACATTATGTCAATTTCGAGCCGTCAAAAACAACAATTTTCTACAAAATTTTTCCTTGTATTTTCCATAGATTTATGATAAATTAAATTTATCGGTAAGGAGGAAAATTAGCATGAAAAACAAAGAGAAAATTAAAGAAACTTTGGGAAAAGACCTTGACCTTAAAGAGGTAAGCACCAAAACAAAAAGTTTTATCACAGAATTTAAAGAATTTGCTACAAAAGGTAACTTAATCGACATGGCAATAGGTGTTGTTGTCGGTGGTGCTTTTGGCAAAATAACTACCTCACTAGTTAACGATATTATTATGCCACTAGTAAGTTTAGCTACTGGCAAAATCGACTTTACTAATTTATTTATAGTATTAAGTGGCGAAAACACATACACAACGCTTGCAGAAGCGCAAGAAGCTGGTGCACTTACGCTAAACTACGGTAATTTGATTACTGTTATACTTGACTTCTTACTAATCGCATTAACTATTTTCATAATAATGAAAAAAATACTTGTGCCTAGAAAGAAGAAAAATGTTGCACCAGAGCCAGTTACAACAAAAGAATGTCCATTTTGTAAAACAACTATTCATATAGATGCAACTAGATGTCCACATTGCACATCTGAGTTACAAGAAAAATAACTATTAAGCTTAAAAATCAGGGAACACCGTTGTCCCTTGTTTTTTTCAAAACTCCTTTTAAAAAAGTTGCCTTTCGGCAACTTTTTTATTTTAGTTTATTATTGAGCAAGCTCTCTTTTCTTAGCTGACACATCGCTTTCCAAATATTCATCATATGTCATTCTCTTATCTATTATTCCATTTGGCGTAATCTCAATTATTCTATTTGCAACAGTTTGCACAAATTGGTGGTCATGAGATGTAAATAATATTACACCTTTAAAATTAATAAGTGCATTATTTAAAGCAGTAATTGATTCAAGGTCTAAATGGTTTGTTGGCTCATCAAAAATCAAAACATTTGCACCCGAAAGCATCATCTTAGCAAGCATACATCTAACTTTTTCTCCACCAGATAACACACTAACTTTCTTTAGTGCTTCTTCTCCACTAAATAACATTCTACCTAAAAATCCTCTTACAAAAGTTTCATCTTTTTCTTTAGAATATTGCATTAACCATTGAACCAAAGTAAGGTCTTGATTAAATTCTTTTGAATTATCCTTAGGGAAATAAGCAACTGATGTTGTTATTCCAAATTTATATTCGCCATTTTCTTGACAAGAATTATCAGTTAATATTTCAAAAAGCTCTGTCTTAGCAAGTCCCATAGGTCCTACAAAAGCAATCTTATCATCCTTTTGTACATTAATTGAAATGTTATTCAACATTTTCTTTCCATCTTCGCCACTCTTGCTAACATTTTCAACAAACAAAATCTCTTTTCCTGGTTCTCTGTCCATTTTAAAATCAATGTAAGGATACTTTCTATTTGAAGGTTTAATTTCATCTAATTCAATCTTCTCTAAAAGCTTTTTACGAGATGTTGCTTGCTTAGATTTAGAAGCGTTGGCACTAAATCTTCTAATAAAGTCTTGCAACTCTTTAATCTTATCCTCTTTCTTTTTATTAGCATCTTTCATTTGTTTAAGTGCTAATTGACTTGATTCATACCAGAAATCATAGTTACCAGTATAAACTTGAATTTTGCCAAAATCAATATCAGCAATATGAGTACAAACTGTATTTAAAAAATATCTATCGTGAGATACCACAATTACAGTATTTTCAAAATTAATCAAAAACTCTTCAAGCCATTCGATAGCTTCAATATCAAGATAGTTAGTAGGCTCATCAAGAAGTAATACATCAGGATTGCCAAACAACGCCGATGCAAGTAAAACCTTAACTTTTTGAGTTTCTGTCAAATCTTTCATAAGCTTAGTGTGCAAATCCGTATCAACACCTAAACCATTTAAAAGTGTGGCAGCATCCGCTTCAGCATTCCATCCATCCATCTCGGCAAATTTAGCTTCAAGCTCCCCTGCTTTTACGCCATCTTCTTCATTAAAATCAGGCTTTGCGTATATCTCATCTTTTTCTTTCATTATTTTAAAAAGTTCTGTATTACCCATTATAACAACTTGAAGCGCCTGAAAATCTTCAAATTCATGGTGATTTTGTTTCAAAACAGAAAGTCTTTCACCAGGGTTCATAGTAACTTCACCTTGAGATGGCTCAATCTCGCCAGACAAAATCTTCAAAAAAGTAGTTTTACCAGCACCATTAGCACCAATCAAGCCATAACAATTTCCCGGTGTAAACTTTATATTAACATTTTCAAATAAAGTTCTCTTACCAAATCTTAATGTTACTCCATTTGCATTAATCATTTTCTATCTCCTTTATTACATATAATCGTTTAATATTCTAGCACAAAATATCTATTTATGCAAACTTATTCATAAAAATAGAGCTATGTTTCCATAGCTCTTAGCATACTGGTTATATGGCAGGTGTGCCAAATCCTGCATCACTTTTGACCTCTAGGGTGTGTGGATGGCACTATTGTCCACCTCAAATAACCTACTAATAGTATACTTCTATTATACAACTTTTATTCGTTTTTGTCTAGTTTTTGCTCTTCCAAATAATATTTCCTCTATTTTTTATAGTTTGATTCCAAGTCCTTTTATTCAATTTCATTAAAGTGATAATTGAATTTTTACTATGTTCTTTATCTTTTCCTAATGCTAACTTTATTACAACTCTACCATTTTTGCCAATATCATCAATTTCTTTTAAGTATATCATAGTATCTTCATGTCTATTATCCTCAATTATATAATCCGGTTCTTCTATTATACTTTTTAGATATGGTTTTAATTGTTTGTACTCTTCTTCATGAAAAAAAAGAATGTGTCCATATAATCTTTCGTCTGTTAGAATTACTTCTTCCGTTATTAATTTACTTTCATATATACCTAATTTTTTTCTGTCTAAACTTGTTATATATTGCAACTTATTACCTTCTTTTGATTAATCATTTTAAGTACGAGAAATATTTGTAGAACTTTTGTTCTTATTATATAGATATTCTGAATGCTTGTCAATATATTTAAATTCTTCATTCAAATAATATACAAAATAAACGTCCAATATTTCAAAACTTCTTGACATCAATTAATACTTACGCACCACAATTCTACTTCTAGCCTTTCTAGTTTCGCCATCAAAGTCAATAATCTTCACTCTTCCATATCCCCTAACAGAAATAACATCATCTTTTTTCACTTGTTTTGAAAGTGAAGTAACCTCAGCATGATTTATTAAAACCTTCTCTCGCCTTATGCATTCTGCACTTAACTCTCTAGAAAAACCAAAGCACGCACTAATTACAGCATCAATTCTAGGCGAAGCAACGGTAATAGTCATAATAGTAGAATTATCTTTTATAGGCAAAATCTCAGAAAGTAGCTTCTCACTAACAAGCACTTTTTCTCGTCCCACCCTCTCTAAATTTTGCAATATAAAGCTTGCAATATCTTTCATAACAATAACATCACACACATTATCAGAAATTAAAATATCGCCAACCATTTCTCGCTTAATGCCTAAACCTAAAACACTTCCAAGCACACGCCTATGCGATAAACTGTTACTACCTTCTATTCTAATCACAGAAATAAAATCATCAAAATTCACATCAGAACTACCAAAAACAATAATCTTTCTTTCTGCCATTTCATAACCGCCAAAAGCTATAAACTCAACATTCTTAAGTAAGCTATTAATCTTTGAAAACTCCAATTCATCAAGCATATTCGTATATGTAACTTTATTCGTTTTTTCAGCCAACTTTAATTTATCCATCGCCCTAGCCACAACCAAATCATCTTTCTCCATAACACAACTCCAATTTGCTTTACATTTTCTAATCCAATATCTTTGGCATAGGTGCACCAAAAGTAACATGATTTAAATGCTCTATGCCTTGTTTTTTGCAAAGTTCTGTATATTTATCATCCCAAGACAATCTATACGCATCCTTTAAATCTAAATTTAATACTTTTACCCATTTCTCAACAATATCCTCTGGATTACCGTCAGTACTTTTATTTTCAATTTCCAATGCTATTCCAAATGGATATTCGTCAACAGCAATTTCAATCTCTTCATTTTCAAAAACAGTTCTATATCTTTCGTAACTTTCTATTGGTTTCATTTTTAGAACATTGGTTATTATAAACATTAAATTTTCGTATTCATCGTACCTTATAGTTAACTCCACTTCTTCTTCTTTGTTTACATTCGTAGAAAATGTATTTTTTACTCTTCTCTTCCAACTTAGTTTGCATTTAGAAACCAAACTATTTTGAGTAACTCTTACTCTAAATCTTCCATCAACATCTTTCGAATAAAAGCTCAATTCATCATTAGGATGATCAAATTGAGCGGTTTTTTCATAGCTTCTCTCTCTCATTTTTAGATTTTCAAATTTCTTTAATTTTGAAATTATATCCTCTAACTTTTCAAGCGAAAAGTAATATCTTACCTCGTATTCCAAATCATTCATCTCCATTCTTTATCATTCTACATCTTTACTCAAAAATATTTTTTCAACTTTTACTTGTTTTCTAAAAGTCATTTTATACCCCACTTTATATAATCCGGCAATTCAGTTAAATGAACCAATTTTTCTGTTTAGCAACACAGACCAAATTTTACTTAACACATCAAAAAACTGCCAACTTTAAATCGTTGGCAGTTTTGCTTATTTCACATAAAATTTCCCATCTTTATATTCAAATGGCATTTCAAAATGTAGTTCACCGTAAACATATGGTGCTATTGCTGCCGGATCAAAATATATTACTAACGCTCCATCCTTTATATAAAACTTTTGTGTTTCAGGTATATCAGAAAGTCCATTGCCACCAACCAATTCATAATTTTTATCGTCAGCTTGTTTATTTATTTCAGACACAATTTCTTTTTTATAATCAACCGTTGCATCAAAAATATCTTTCAAATAAATCTCTGTATTTTTAGTAACATCTACATTGTATGTATCTTTCCAGGCATTTGATCTCATTCCACCAGTTTGATAATTTTGACTTATAACTAACGAAATGTAATTATCATTATTGTATCTATTAAAATCTACATTATACCTATATTTTGTTGTAAGCGGTGTATCCTCGTCAAGCACAACATTTATCTCATTTTGATAACCTTTAACCGTATCATTCATTCGTTGATTAATATATTGTTGAAATGCATAATCAGACAAATTTGAAAAAGTTGGCATACTTATATGTATCTCTCTTTTTGAATCTGATGTATTTGATATTGTCGCATCCACAATAATTTTTTCAGAAGCAGTTTTATTTTCGACTACTGGTGGTACATCTGGTCCAACCGGTCCTGCTGGCTCACTTTTGAAAAATCTCATCAAAAGAACTCCACCTACTATCAACACCACTACTACGACTATGGCAATTATTACAAATTTAACTTTCCCTTGATTTAAATTCATATCATATACCTCCATACACTCTTCTCAAGTAATATTATAATATCACAACGATTTTACAATGTACACATTTTTTTATTAATCCATTTGTTATTTTTCTTCCGTTTTATGCAAATATTTATACATATAAACTGTTACTGGAACGGCAATTACCATACCAACTATTACCATGCATAATCTAATAAGTTCTGATATTAAAACATCAGAGTTTAAAATCTCATTTGCTGTATACTTATATGCGTATGTACTCATAAGTCTTGGCGAATATAAATATAATAGTTTTGGAATAAACAAAGTCATAAGCATTACTGTAGCACCTTCTACATTGCCTGAAAGCACACATGAACACTCACTAAGCAAAGAAGTTGCATCAGTTGTCACAGCCTTACTACATTTACACCAAACTTTTGAAACAACATTTGTTACAAAAACAGAAAGTATTAAAATTATGCTTCCAACAAACATGCCATGGAAATTCACATTTCCATTAACAATTGTTTCGATTAAAAATGTAGTTTCAAATGTTCCGCCTGTATTCTTAAGCACCGCATCCACACCATAAGTAACTAAAGTCATAAATAGTATAACAATCATAGAAATAGCAACTGTAGCTAAAGAATCTTTAGAAAACTTAAACTTAGATATAGCAAGCATTGACGAAATCACAAGTGCAAAAATCAAAGTAAGTGCAATGACTGGCACACCTTCATAAATCAAAGTAGCACCAACTCCTAAAGTTAACACAACAATCAAAGTTGTAATCAACATAGAAAGCAAACCTTTTTTTCTGCCAAACACAACAATCAAAATTGCAGTAACAGCTAAAAGCGTTATAACACCTGCTTTTCTTTCAACATTATTTCCCGTGTTTCCAATTTCCGCCGCAATAGTATCACCATCAGCATACGGATACACATAAATAACATCTCCAACATTAAGCTTTGGCACATCCAAATTCAAAAACATATCAGCCGTAAGCGGATATGTAAGTGAAAGTTCTTCGCCCTTATAATCCCCCTCAAGAATTTTCACCTTAATTTCTTGTTTTTTAAACTTAAAAACATAATCCCCAGTATAAGCTTCATAAATATATTCAGGTTCAGAAGCCTCAATAACTCTAGCTTTTGTAAGTTCTTCAGCTTCGTATCCTTCATAATACTCTGCAAGCTCTTTCATTTGTGTAACATATAAAGTTTCATACTCCTCGTCCGTCAAAGTTTCATCAGATGAAAACAAATCTTCATACTGCTCATAATTTTCAATTTCAATAACTTGATTATCACCCTCTGAAACTTCCGTTGCAAAAACGCACACCGTGCTAAAAATTACAACAATAGATAAAAAACTTAATAAAAATTTTTTCATAAAAACCTCCAATTAAATATATTCGGTAGTCTCTCAAAAATTATACAATTTTAGAATAAAATATGCAAGTAAAAAAGAACAGCTTTCGCTGCCCTTAAAATATTTTTAAAATTCATCATTCATCAAAAATTCAAATATATTGATATGTTTAATTCCATTTTTAGAATAATCTTCTTCATCTAGTGATATAACATATTTCGAATATGAATCATCTATTCCGTCAAACGCATCAAACTCTCGCTTTCTAGTTTCTTCCTCGATTAAAGAATAGCACACCTGAATATATTTCAAATCCTTATTCTTAGTCACTACAAAATCCACTTCACCTTTTCGTGTCTTTCCAATATACACCTCATAGCCCTTAGCTATCAAATCGTTATATACCACATTCTCAAGTGAATTTGAGTAATTAACTTCTTTGTTATTAGTTTTAATTTTTTTCACACCAAGATCAGAAGCGTAATACTTGTTTAAAGTTTTTAATACACTTTTACCTTGAATATCGTATCTATACACTTTATTCATTATAAAAGTAGAACATAAAGCTTCTAAATAATTATACAATGTATCCTTAGCAATCTCATGATGTTCACTTTTTAAATAATTAAAAACATTATTAACCGAAAACTCCCTACCCTCAGTTTCTAAAACATATTGTAATATTTTATTAAAAGATGTTATATCTTTTACTCCTAACCTTTCAACAACATCTTTTAATAATATTGAGTCATACACATCAGATATATAATTTAACCTTGCTCTTTCATTATCGAAAGAAAACCTTTGTGGAAGAGTACCCCATTCAAAAATATCTAATAATAGTTTTTTGTAATCTTCTTTTTTTATGCCTTTAAGCTCCACAATTTCTTTAAATGTTAAAGGATGCACTCTAAAGCTAACATACCTTCCTGATAAATCCGTTGATAATTCTAAAAAAGTCATTTTACTATTAGAGCCAGTAATAAAAATGCTAAATTGATTTGCAATTCTTAAAGAATTAATCCCTTTCTCAAACTCCTCAACTTTTTGCACTTCATCTAAAAAAACATAATATATCTCTTTATCTTTAGCAAGTTTTTTGACATAATCATTCAAATCCTTTGCGTTTTTTATATCGCTATACTCCAAAGACTCAAAATTAATATAAATTATATGTTCTTCGCTAATTCCTTTTTCTTTTATTTCATCCATTATCTGCGTTAAAATTACCGATTTGCCACTTCTTCTTAGTCCATAAATTATTTTAATTAACGATGTTTCATTATAAAAATCTCTAATTTTACTTAAATAATTTTCCCTAATCAACATATAGCTCCACCTCAAATATATTTTACCACTCCGCATAGCATTTGTAAAGTTATTTTGATGTACAAGGAAAAACTTTTATTTTTCGACATTTATTTTGATAGACAAGGAAAAACTTTTCAAAAAAAGAACAGCTACTAGAATTAAACTTCATATAGCTGTTCTTTAATTATTTAATTACTTAATTATTGTCGTTGTATTTCCTGCCTTATCTATTGCTTTTACTATTGAGCCTGCAGGTACGCTTATTTCTACTTTGCCGTTTGTCTTAGTTATTAGTTTTCCGTTTAGCGTTACTCCGACAAGATTTGTATCTTCTACCTCTATTGAGTTATCAGTTACGCTTAAAGTAGGTGCAGTATTATCAACCATTATTTCTGTATCTACAGGTTTATCTGTGGTTCTCAATATATTTCCTGCCATATCTTTTACAGTTGCACCGTTTAAGCCTAAGCTTAGAAGTCCATCTCCGCTTACATTTTTTATAAGCGTGTCATATGTTATACCATTTGTAATAGCCTCGCCTGCAACATTTTCAAATATTGCATCCTCGCATTTTGCATTATCTACAAACGCTACAATCATACCACTTTCAATTACTGCACTATAGAAGTTAGTATCAGTTACTTTAAACTTAACCGTAGTAACACTTGTACCTGTTCTTGTTATAGTTTCTTCTCCGTTTTCTGTAACCTTATCTTCATTGTTACCTACAACCTTAGCAGTTAATATTATCGTTGGAGCTTCAGGTCCTGCAATATTGCCTGCATTATCTTTAGCCCAAACATAAACTGTCTTTTCGCCATCTCCTTGTGTTAACTCGTGAAGTGTTTCGGTTGTGTAAGGTATCCACTCTAAGTCTTCTAAATTCATAACATCTGATTTTTCATAGTTTTCATTAGTAACTAGTAGATAATCTGCACCAACAGCATCAACTTGAACAGTTACACCAACGCCCTCTGTTACCTTATCACCACCATTAATTGTTGCCCAGATTAACTCAGGAGGCGTATTATCACGAATTACAGTATTATCGCTTACAGGTAAGTTTTTATTTTCAGCTTCGTCAGTTACAAAGCCCTCTTCAACCGTTATCGTAACATTGCCGTCGCCATCGCCAACTATAACTATTACATTAACTGTGCCATCGCCTCTTACTTCTATCTCTTTAATAGTTCCACCGTCAACTTTAATCTTAGTATTATCTATCTCATAAGGATTTTCTTCTTCGATTTTAATAACATATTTTATCTCGTCGCCTTTTTTGTACTCTCCCTCAGGACTTTCAATAGATACCACCGGTCTTGTGTTATCCGCCTTTATTCCAGTATCTATCTCTTTTTCTTCAGATTCGTTGCCAGCTTCGTCAGTTATAGCGCCTTTCTCGATGTCAACTTTTATCTCGCCTTCGTCTTCTTCATCTACAACAATCTTAATTACTATTGTTGGTTTGCCTGTTTCTGGGTCTTTTATTATCTCAACACTATCAGGATCTTTTTCCTTATCGCCAACTATAACTTTTATCTTCTCTTCGTCTAGTGTCACATCGTTATCGTCAGTTACAGGTATCTTAATAGTAATCTCATCATCTTTCTTAGCGTTTGACTTGTCTTCTTCGTCTTCTCCCTTAGGTTTTATAATCTCTTCATCTTCAAGCTTAGGCGGAGTAATATCAATATTTACAATAACTTTAGTTTCCTCAGATTCGTTGCCAGCATCGTCAACTGCCTTTATTATTACTTCGGTTTCGCCCTCTTTCTCCTTATCGATTATAATCTTGTTATCCTCAGGAACATCTTCCCAAGTCTTTCCCCCATCTGTACTATACTTGTAGTCTTCGTCATCTTTAGGGTCAACTATTTCAATAGTAACATCTTCATTTACAACTTCGCCCTCAGGAGTAACCTTTACAGTAGGCTTTTCTGGCGGAGTATTATCAATAATAAGTGATGTTTCCAAAGTTGTTTCATCATTTTTATTGCCCGCAATATCAATTACAACATCAGCATCAATTACAAGTTTTAGTCTTCCATCTCCTGTAATGCCACTAAGTTTCAAAGTATAAGTAATAGTATCGCCATTATTTACTGCACTTAAATCTTTAGTAGTTGGAGTTATTGTAGTATTTCCAACTTTTATTTCAATGTTACTTGCAGATAAATTATCAGTAAGACCCGTGTTATTATCTTTTGCCATAAAGACAATCGATACACTATCCTCTTTAGAAACAATAGTTTTGTCCACACTTACAAAAGATATTACTGGTTTTTCTCTTTCAATATTCTTTACAACTATCGTATAAGGATTTTCGCATATATTCGTAGCATTATCTGCTATCCAAATATAATATGTACCCATCTCTTCTTGATACTCCTGCAAAGTTGTTTGATTTTCTACAAAATCTGCAAATGTAGGCGTATATAAGCTATCTTGTGTAATGTAGTAACCATATATTGAAGAGCCACCCAAATCACTTCCTGTAACTGTTATAGTCTTAGCATAATTTGTCCAATTTGTAGGCACTGTTGCAGTAACAGTTGGTTTAATCTTATCGATATTCTTTATTTGAATTGAATTTATAACCTCATTTACATTTTCGTCTGTAAGTTTAGCATATAATATGTCGTCATAATTTTCTACAGCTACTTTTGTTTGAGTACTATTACCATCAACTTTTATCCAAGCACCATCATTAATCTTATAATATTTATCAAGTGTAGTTTCTGGCCAATAAATTGTAACAATTACATCACGATTTACCCATTCATTCGTATCCGGCACTAAACTTATATCATCTTTTGTAATATTCTTTGTAGATACATTCGTCAAAACTTGAGATTCTCTGCTGTTGCCCGCCTTATCAGTCGCTCTTGTTTTTATGTCGTATGATGTACCCAAAACTAAACCTGATATTGTATTGCTTTCTTGCCAATTACTCCAAGTATCTTCCGAAGATTTTTTGTATGCATATTCAATTTTTGCAATTCCACTATTAAACACATTTGATAGCGTGTCATTTTGCTTAGCTTGAACGAAAATCTTATTTTCAGTAATACCAGTTGCTTCTGGCATATCCTCTGTTGGTAATGTTCTATCAACATATACCTTACTTTCGTCACAAACACCATTTACTTCTACGCCTGTATTTCCAATAGTATCTTCATAACCTGTAATGCTAAACTCTACAAGTCCTTCTAAAGTTTCATCATCTACAATTATAATAGCTTCATAAACTTTTTCACCTAAAGTAGCAGGCGTTATAGTAGCAGTTTTTCCCGCAATTGTCACAGTTGGCAATACTCCAACATTCTTGTTTGCCGTCATTTTAACCACTACTTTATCTCCAGCCTTTGCATATAAGGTAGACGCATTATTAGTTGATATAGTAGCTTCTATTGTAATAGGTGTTCTATCTACATGAGTATTTGTAATCTTAGAATTTTCTGTTTGTGCTGATACATTTCCTGCATTATCTAAAACCCATGCATACCAAGTAGCATTTTCTTCTACTGTAAATACATTTGAAGACTGCCAAGCTACATCGTCTATTACAGGTGCTACATCTGTCTTTGTTAATGCATATTTAGCTATTCCGCTATGAGCGTCCGTTGCAGATATAGTAATATCTTCTTGTCTTCCAGTAACGCCACTTGCAGTAACGCTTTCTACAACTGGTAACACCTTATCTATTTGCACCATCTTTTCACTTATAGCACTTTCAAGCCCTGCATTATTAACAGCTTTCACTTTAACATTCATTTCGCCAGTATAGTCTAGCTTTAAGCTTGCACCTTTTATCCATTCTCCATCATTTATACTATACAAATAATGTGAAATATCTGATATATCGTCAGTTGCCTTATAAGTTAAAGTAACATCTTTATTTACCCAGCCACTTACATACGATGTGCCATCAGAAATTACAGCACTAATCAAAACAGTAGTTGGAGGCGTTTTATCAAGCATTAAAACTCTAGTTGCATTCTTTGACTTCATAGAAGTTTCTTTTGAGTTATACGCCCTAGCATATATTGTAGTTCCCTTAGTTTCGTTTTCAAAAGTAATCGGAGTATTGTTATATGTTATCCATGAAATATCATCAAAGCTATATTCATATACAATGTCGCCCTCGCTTAGCATTGTGCTTCCGTCAATTGTTATAGTAACATTTGTAGTTGCCCAACTGCCTGCATTAACAACATTTCCACTTGCATCTTTAACTGTAATAAGTGGAATAGTTGGAGCACCATAAATTCTAAGAGTTGCAACATTTGAAGTAGCAGCTGTATAGTTTCCTTTTTCAGCAATAGTTGCTTTTACATAGTAAGTTCCAGCCACACTTGGAGCAGAGCCATTTTCTGCTGCTCCATTTTCACTAGAAGTTAAAGTAGTACAAGCACTATCTAAATAATATGTATAAGTTATTTCGCCATTAGGTGTCGAGCCACCTGTAACGCCAGCAACTTTGGCCTCGTCAATTGTTATTATGCTTCCTGTCCATTTAACATCTTTATTCTCAAGAATTATAGTAGGTGTCGCTCTTAAAATTGTAAAATACTCTTCTTTAACTCCCTCATAATTGCCTTTACCTGTAACAATTATCTTAGCTGTATTCTCGCCAGCATTAATATTATTTGCATAATCAATCGTATAATCTTTGTTAGGATCTAATACCAAAATTCCATCTTTTACACTAACTTCTGGTCTTATTTCACTACCATTATATACATATCCACCCTCAGGGATAGTTACCGTTATAGTAATATCACTTGAAGATAAATTCTTAGAAGTTACCTCAAAGCTCTTAGCAGGTGTTACCATAGCATTATAATTATCAGTTTCAGCAATTACGGCATACATATAATATGTACCCTTTGCAAGTGTTGTAGGGCCGATATTTTTCCACTCAGTACCACCGCTATTAGAATTTACACTACTATAATAATATGTAACTTCGCCCTTTCCTAAATTATCTTTTATGCTTGGCTCTGCCACTTTTTCGCCATATACATAATCGTCCATAATCACACTTGCGTTTAAAGAAGCCTTTTTAATTGTAAATCTTAGTGTTATTTCTCCCTCATAATTGCCAGTACCTTTAATTGTAGCAGTAGCAGTATTCTCTCCTGCGTTTGTATTATTTGCATAATCAATAGTATAATCTGTGCCTGCCTTTAAAGTATAGTCACCATGAGTTATAGTTGCAGTTGGAGTTTTAGCTGTGCCATCGTATGTATATTCTATTTGGTCTAGCTTAGCAGTATTAATAAGCTCACTAATATCTTTCTTAGTTACAGTAAATGCCGTGTTATCATCCGCATTATTTATATTGCCAGCTTCATCTTTTACCCATACATAGTAGCTTCCCACTTTTGTTGGTTTATAAGTAACACTTATGCTCTTTGGTGCTTCATCTCCTACTTTTGCAATAGCTTCCCAGCCATCTTGTGGTGCAGTATTGCTTTCTGTCACTTGCCATGCATTTACACCAGATAAATTATCTGCAAGAGTTATTGTAAGAGTTTCGCCAAACACTAAAGAAGTATTATAAGTCGCTGTAGGGTTTACTTTATCAATATTTTTAATACCTAAGCTTACGCCATTACCATGGTTTTCGCCATCACTAAGTCTTGCGTAAATAGTACCATTTGCAGCCATAGAATAATTATCTTTATCATAGTTAGTCCACTCACCATCATCTATTCTTATTTGTTTTGTTAATGAAGTTTTTGGCCACTCAATAGTAACAATTACATTTCTATTTACCCAGTCTTTTGTATCAGGTGTAAGAGTAATATCCTCAGATATTCCCTCAGTAGTAACCTTTACACTAGTACCTGCCATACCATCTTCGGTAATGTTTCCAGCGTTATCTCTAACTTTCACGCTAAGTGTATATTCTTTAGCATCTTCAAGACCAGTATAAGTATATATCTTGCTTTCTTGAGTTTTCTTTAAGTCACTGCCTAAATAAAACTCATATTCCTTAACACCTGATATGCTACCATCAACGCTTGTAACTTCAAGTGTTATTGTATTTGTAGTTGCAATTGCATTTACGCTTACATTAGTTGGAGCAGTCTTATCAAGCTTAATATCATAAGTTGTAGCATCACTTTTTAAAGTGTTCATAAGTGTGTTATATGCCCTAGCATAAAGCTTGCCATTTGATGTTTCGCTAGTATATGTAACTTTATCTACCTCACTATAATCAATCCAATTAACATTATCAAAACTATATTCATAGCCTATCGTGCCTGCACCTTCAAGTGAGCCACCAAAAATTTCAAAAGTCAAATCTTTGTTAGTCCAAGTGCCACTTGCAATAGTTCCATTTTCATTTGCTCCCGTAATAGTAGGTGCAGTAGGTTTTGTACATACTTTAACTGTAATTTCCTTAGAAGCTGTTGCTAAATAGTTTTCTCCCTCTGTTGCCAAAACTTCTATTGTAGTTTCGCCAATGCTTACACCTGTTACAGTTATCGTTTTACCATTTAAAGCTACCGTTGCAACCGTGGTTTTAGCAGGTGTAACTTTAAGCTCGCCATCTCCTTCATACTTAATCGTAACAGTTTTACTATCGCCGACTGCTAACACTAAATCATTAGAGCTAAGTGTCAAATCAGCACTTGCCTGATTAATTGTAAACGAAATTTCAATTGTACCAGTATAATTGCCAATACCTGTAATTATCGCCTTAGCATTCTTGCCAGCATTTATGTTATTTGCATAACTTACAGTATAATCAACATTTTCTGTTAAAGAAATGCCTCTTCCTTTATCTTTCACAGTTACAGTAGGCTTATGCTCTGTCTTATCATATGTATAAACCATTTGAGATAAGCTAGCTTCAATATCGCTATTTTCTAAAGACTTCGCCTCAACCGTTACTTTAATAGTTATAGTCTTTTCGCCATAATTATCATCTTCGCCAAGTGTAACTTTTATCTCTGTTTCGCCTTTTTCATTACCTGTAATAGTTACAACCTTGCCAGAAACAGTTGCATCAGCAACATCCTTATCAGTTGGTGTTACAGTCAAATTACCATCGCCATCATTAGTTATAGTAACATCTACCGTTTCGCCAACTACAACCTTCACTTCTTCAGGGTTTGCAACAATTGAAGGTTCAGTCTTGCTAACTTCTGTAACAGTATATGTAGCACTTGCAGTAGTATAGTTTACGGTATCTTCCGGAGTAAAGCTTACATTTATAATAACTGCACTTGTAGTAGCCTTAACACCTTTATAAGTTATATTTCCAGCCACTTCTGCATTTAAAGTAGCATCATCGCCAGAAACAATCTCAACATAATTATCATCTGCACTTGTAACCTTAATCGTACCTTTAACATTAGAAGTTGCACTAAATGAATTTTGAGAGCCATAGAAAGTCTTGCCACTAGTAGGACTCAAAGTTAAAGTTGAAGTAGCTCTTTCAATTGTAAATTTTAACTCAATGCTTCCTTTATAATTGCCAATACCTTTAATAGTAGCAATAGCAGTACCTGCATTTATATTATTAGTATAGCCAATAGTATAATCTGTGCCGAAAGTTAAAGGCTTATCTCCATCTTTTACAGTTGCACTAGGCGTTTTAGCAGTTCCGTCATATGTAAATTCTGTTTCATTTAAGAAAGCTGTTATATCGCCAGATGTAGATAAATCTTTAGCTGTTACCGTAAAAGTAATACTATCATCTATATCATTTATATTGCCAGCTTGGTCTTTTGCCCATGCATAAAATGTTCCAACTTTAGTTGGTGTGTATGAAACGCTTGTACTATTTGAAGCCGTTATCGTAGTCCAGTTTCCAGTCGGCACTTCTGCTTTATCGGTCACTTGCCATGCATTTACCTTAGATAAATTATCAGTAATATTTAAAGTAATACTGCTTCCAAATACAATACTCGCTGAGCTTACCGAAACTTCTGGTTTTACCTTATCAATATTATCTATCGCAAGCGAAACATTGCTACCACTATTTACACCATCAGTAAGCCTTGCATAAATAGTAGTATTTTCTTTTATAATATATTCAGTATCTGCATAGTTAGTCCACTCACCATCGCCCACTTTAATTTGCTTTGTCAAAGTTGTACTTGGCCAACTAATCGTAACTTTTACATCAGTATTTGTCCACTCAGTTTTATCAGGTGTCAATGTAATCACACCAGAAATGCTATCAGTCTTTACCGAAATCGTCTTTAAGTTAGATACATTTCCCGCAACATCCCACGCTCTCACGCCAACCACATAAGTAACACCTGATGTCAAATTAGTATATTCATATGTCTTAGAAGTTTGCGTGCTCTTAATGTCATCGCCTAAATAAAATTCATACTTATCAAAACCAGATACACTCGCATCAATTGATAACACGCTAAGTGTAATCGAATTAGTTGTAGAAGTAGCAGATAAATCGCCAAGCTTTGGTGCAGTTGTATCAAGCCTAATATCATAAGAAACCGTGCTACTTTCTAAAGTAGTTTCTAGCTCGTTATATGCTTTAACATAAATTGTAGTATTGTTTGTATCCTCAGTATACGCAAAAGGAACTGAATATACCTCCCACTTTTCTTTGTCATAGCTATATTTATAGCCAACCTTGCCAGGGCCTGCAGTAATATCCCCTCCCGAAATTGTAATCGTCAAAACTTTGTTAGACCAATTGCCACTTGCAACTTTCCCCTCACTATTAGTAACAGTAATTGTAGGAGTTGTAGGCGTGCCTAGTACATACACCGTTATAACTTTACTTTCAACCGATGTATAATTTTTCTCGCCAGATACACTTACAGTAACACTTGTAGTACCTGCCTTAACACCAGTTATAGTAATAGTATTTCCAGTAATGCTAGCACTTGCAATAGAGCTATCACTAGATGTAACCGAAACCTTACCATCGCCTGTATAAGTAACAGTTGCAGTAGTTGAAGCTTTTGGCTTAATAGAAACCGTAAGCGGATTTACATCAAAGCTTGCAGGAGCTTTAGTAATTTCAAATGTAAGCTCAATGCTTCCTGTATAGTAGCCTTTACCAGTAATAGTCGCCTTAGCAGTTCCAACATCTTTATTATTTGAATAAACAACTGTAAAGTCAGTATTAAGCTCTAAGCTATCTTCTCCATCTTTTATAATAACAGTCGGCTCATGGTAAGTGCCGTCATAAACATACGAATTAGGTTTTAAGCTTGCTGCTGCTTTTAAATCATTCAAATCTTTCGTAATCATAACACTCTTAACAGCCGAGCTTATAGCAATATTTCCAAGGTTATCTTCAGCCATAACCCACAAATAGTTAGTAGACACCTTATCCACCGTAAAGCTATTACTAGAAGACCAAACCGAGCTAGTTTTATCTGGTGCAGTAGAAGTAGAAGTAATAGCATACTTCGTTTTTTCAGCATTCACACCACTACCCAAAATACTATCACTAACCTTTGGGTCAGAAATATCTGCCGAAATAGTAATAGTCATGCCGTTAACCACTCCAGCAACATTGCTAATTGTAGGAGGTGTAGTATCTACAACAATTTGGTCATCAGCTGTGCTAGAAGAAGTAATAAAGAAAGTCTTAACATAAGTGCCTTTATAACTTCCAATACCAGTAATAATACAGCTTGCCGTACCAACCCTATCATTATCTTTGTAACCAACCGTATAATCAACATCTTTAGTTAGCAAAGTACCGTCATACATAACAGTAGCTGTTGGCGTCTTAGCCGTGCCATCATATACATAAATATATTTATCTAAAGTAACTGAAACTTTAGAAGTTGTAAGAGGTGCACTTTCAGCAATCGTCAATACTGCCATATTTGTTGCTAATCCATTAATAGAAGCATAATATTTTGCACCATCTCTATCAGCAGTAGTTAAAGTGCCTGGTATAGTTAGTGTTGAACTATTTGCACCCAAATATTCTACTTTCTTAAAGTTATTCTCAAAAGTAAATACATTATCATTTTCAAAAGTAGCAGTTATTAAGCCCGTTTCTTCTCCATGTACTTCTAAATTTCTGATAGCACCTAAGTCATCTCCTTTATTTACACTGCCATCTTTTCTATACATAAGCGTAAGCTTTGCATTACCATTTTCATCTGGTTTAATAGTTTGACTAAAAGTTGTCCAGTTTTCTACAGTTCCTGTTCCACCAATTTTAAATAGTTGTCCTGTTGTACTTGAATTTATCGTAGGTAACAAATTCGCTTGGAAATAATCATAACTTGCACTTTCAGAACTTACTCTATATTCAAAGCTTAATGTAGCACCACTCGCTGGAATATTTTTAATTAATATACTAGCAACAGAATATGAACTACCTACACCTGCATTTGTACTTTGGAATGTCAAAACTCCATCAATTTCAGTTGCACTCCAAACTTTAGCACTAGAATATGAACTTGTGTCTGGGTTTGTAAATGTAAAGACATCATCACTTACATATGTTGATATTCCATCAATTTTCTTGGTAGCTGTACATTTTAAGTTTTTAATAGCACCTAAGTCTGCTCCTTCATCTTTAGTTGCATTTTTGCTATATGTTAAAGTTAAAATAATTTCTCCATTTTCATCTGCCACAAACTCCCCGGTATAGTTTGCCCAATTTTTAATTCCGCTTATGCCGTCAACTGCAGTAGTAATTCCATTAGCATCTTTAATAGTAACGGTAAATTTGTCATTATTTTCTTCTGAGCTTACCATATAATCAAAACTTACAGTTGCGTTTTCTGAGGCTTTCATCACAATAGTTTCAGTAGCAGTTGCATTGCTTTGACCTTTAATATCACTTACATATATAGTACTATTTTCCGCTAAGTTAGTATCTGTATTTCCAATAACTTCATGCCATTCATACTTAACACCATTTATTGCAGGAGTTACACCAGTTGTAAATTTCGCTTCAGTCCCCTCTGTAACTTTTACATCTTGCGGCTGAATAACATCCACAAAATCTATTTTTTCACTAACATTACCTTGTACTACTGTAAGCATTGCAACATCAGATTCTTTTTTGTATTGTTCAATTACAGAATTCCAAATCACACACTTAAATTCATAACCATCCATGCTATTTTCAATAGTAAGGTCATCACTATTTATTTTTACTTTATTTGTGTTTACCTTTAAAGTGTTGCTCGAATAGCCCGAACTCATACTGCTATCACAATTTGTCCAAAGCTCTGCACCAGGTGCTTTATACATCCATTGATATTTATTAGCACCACTACCCGCAGTTATGCTAAAAGTAGCTTGATTTCCAACTACAACTCTTTGAGATGTAGGCTGCTTGCTTATTCCCAAATTCAAATCTATATACTGTATTTTTTGAGTAGGCGAAATAGCACCTTGTGATACATTTATCATTACAACATCTGATATTACTCTTTCATGATTTGTAAAGTTAGCATTTCCAATGATACATCTATATTGATAACCATTATTAGCATACGAACCAGTAA
This sequence comes from uncultured Eubacteriales bacterium, assembly GCA_964602275.1. GTDB lineage: Bacteria > Bacillota > Clostridia > TANB77 > UBA1234 > RGIG6291. Next base: position 4,560 of record CAZRQF010000005.1, on the reverse strand, counting down.
CCGAAAGTGAATTACTTGAGCCTGAACTATAACTACTCCACTCAGAATCTTTATCTTTTCTATATTGCCATTGATATGTAGTCGCATTTTCAGCTGTAACCGTAAAAGTTGCACTTGAACCTGTATTAACCTTTTTAGATACTGGTTGCACCGTAATGTGTGGTGCTAATGCTGTAGTAACGGTAATCGTCAAATCCTCTTCAACACTTGCAATAATTCCGCCTTTTGCTCTTATGCCACCGCTAACTTCAATTACGCTTTCCCCAGCGGCATTTGTGCAAGTAATACTAACTACACCATGCTCATCATCTGGCATAACCACAAAGTTAAAGTTTGTGCCACTTGCAATAGTTGTTCCAGCTGTTATCTCTTCGCCTTTTGTGTTAAACACTTTAAAGTTCTCGCCATCAAAAGTTATTTGTTGGCTTCCAACCGTAATAAGAATATATGTAGAAAAACTGCCCGCTCTAAATGAAATCTCGCCATTTGATATTTTGTCTATTGGTAAAATTTCATGAGTGCCATCATTTTTTATATGTAGCATTGCATAAGTCTTAGAAGCATCAAGCTCCAAATCAGAAATCTTAACCGTAACCTTTTGGTTGTAGTCTTCCGGTTGAAACTTTGTGTCGCCTGCGTTAATGCAAATATCATAAGCTTTTAAAACATCGCTTTCATTAATGCTCGGCATATACTTTTTAGCTAAAGTAAACGCCTCCGTGCTAGAAAACTCTGTGGCATTTGCCCAAGCTTTATTTGGCACGCTACCTGTAATTTGCACCTCTTCGCTTGCAGTAAGCTCTTTACTTGCAGTAAACTCAAAGAAAGGCACACTCTCATTACATAAATCACACAAAAGGTTACCATCTTTATCTTCGTGTGTGCACACCTTTATATCCACTTTAGAATGTAGCAAACCAAAACCGCAAAGCGCCTGCCACCGTCATAATCAATATTAACATCAACAAAATCGAAACTCTTTTCTTCATTTGCATACATTCCTTTCAAAAATAATGTTTTTAGCTACATTCAAAACTATAATTTAAACATACTTAAAAACACTTTCTGTTTAAATTTTTAAAACTTCTAAGTACACTCAGCATTCCATTAAATGTTATTTCTTCATTTTCGTATAAATAAAATCTCTTTTTTATCTTTCTTCTTATACTTCTATAATTTGCATATTTGCCTTTATTAGTTCTGCCCAAAAATATAAAATTATTAGTATTTTTATAAATTCTTGTTTTTTTGTTTAATGATAATTTTTCTTTTTCTAAAAATTTTGTTATCTTTTCCAAACATTCTTTTAAGTACTCTTTTGACTTATGGAAAAGTAAAAAATCGTCTTGATATCTAATGTAATATTTTATTTTTAGTTCTTCTTTTATGTAATGGTCTAAGTCATTTAAATAAAATATAGCCAAAACTTGTGAAGTCATGTTGCCAATTCCAAGCCCATGTTCTTCTGAGTCAATAATCTTAAACACAATATCTAATGCATCTTTATCTTTTATTTTTCTCTCTACTTTCTTTTTTAATATTTCTTTATCTATGCTATAAAAAAACTTCTTAACATCGCCTTTTAATATGTAATAAGTACCATATTTTCTTTTGCAAATAGAACTATATTTTTTAAAATACATAAGTCCAGCATTTGTACCCTTCCCCTCTCTGCTTGCAACATTTGTCCCAATAAGGCAAGGCAAAATTGCAGGGTGCAAAATATATCTACTAACTAAGTGGTTTATAAGTTTATCTTCCATTGGCTGACTTTCTATTCTTCTTTCTTTTGGTTCATATATGGTAAACACAAAAGGTTCACTCGGAATATAACTTTTTGATGTAAGTATTGCATAAACTCTAAAAATATTTGCACATTTGCTTTCTTTATATCGTGCAACTTTTCTTTTGTTTCTAGTGTTTCTGCATATCTCGTTAAACACAGGTATAATATTTTCTATTTTGCATATTTCTTGATATAAGTTATCTTTTCTCTTCAAAAATTTTCTCCCCCTAAAAAGATAGCACCAGTAACCTAAAAGCCTATTTTAGGCTACCTTTGCACCATCTTAAAAATAGTACCCAAGATTTAAAACTCCCTTTCGCAAACGCTACTAACAAGTAAATCTATCTATTTTTAAATTTTTATTTAAAGCTATGCCTTAAATAACGGATACCAGTCTGTTTCTAAAATTCTCATATATTACCTTAGTATATATACCCCCATTTTTTAGAAGCTACAGGGCGCACCCCATTCTCGTTGTTGTTGTTGTTGTTGTTCAAGTTGCCGTTGTTGTTCACATTCCACAAGTTGTTCGAGTCATTCGCAGAAGCGAGCCTTTACAACTGTACCCTATATAATAAACCTTATGGTTTATTTGCAATTTCTTTTCTTGTGCTATTTATCCAACCAGTGTAATACTTTAGTATATTTTCTAAGCTTTCGCCAAACCTTAAATATCGCTTGTTATTTATTATTTGTTTTTCATAGCACACATTTATCAAAAAGTCTAAAAACTTAATCAAAGCAAAAGCGTCTTCTTGAAGGTCTAACTTTTTTAAAAGATTAGTAGTTGCATTTGCCTTGTATGTTATAAGCAACAAGTCGTATGCCGTATTTACTATCTTATCTTTTAGTGTTCTTTCTTTATTTGGAAAGTTTATTAAATATTTCTCCACGGCTACATTAAGTTCTTTTACTAAATCAATAACTTTAAATTTTTCAACTTTCAAATAATGCTTCCTCCAATTTTTGAACTTTTGTTTTTATCGTTGGGCTATTTATATTTTCTATTAAATAGTTATGAATATTATCAATTCGGCGTTTTATTGAAACATATTTATATGCTTTTTCATACACTTCTGTATATTTGTTTTTTTCTTTATATTTCATCTCTGATTCAACTTCATAATTTTGTGATTTTAAAGTTACCATATAGCTTATTGAATTTTCTTCTAAAACTTTTAGCACTTTATTAAGTCCACTCTTTGGCACTCCACAAGTATTATAGCTATTTTCTAATGTTTTTATCTGATACCCAAACAAATACGAAAGTATGTAAGCATCTTTTCCATACACATGATAAAACGCTCCAATTTGTATAAAAATTACTGTCTCTATCTGTACCTCTTTCATAGTTTTTATTACATTATCAAATTTCATACCTGCCTCCTCTCGGTCTTTTGCAAGCAGAGCTGAGCCCTGCTCGCAAGCTCCCTATTCTAATTTTCTGGCACTTCTATATTCCATGCTCCTATCTCATTTTTCCCATTTTCTCTGACTTCAGACTTTAGAGAAACTACAGGGCGCACCCCATACTCGCTGAAGCCGTTGCTGCTGCTGTACAAGCTGCCGTAGTAGTCCACAAGCCACAAGTTGTACGAAGAATCAGCAGAAGCGAGCCAGTAATACTCGTCTATTTTAAATAAGTTATTGTACTTCGTTTCCGTTAGATATGTTCCATATGTTTTTTCAGTACCATATACAGTATCTATATCTTTTTTTGTCATTGCCCTTACTACTGGTGTTACTCCATCTTCTGCTACTTTGGTATATTTGTTTGTAAACACCTCTGTTAATGTTAGATATGGGTCAAACCCCATTTTTCTATATCCTATACCTGAATCTGTTATCTGTGTAGTTAAGAAATTCGTTGTCAATGCTTCTACTGATTCTGCAGACTTACCATATACATGATAATATGTTAATGGTACGCCCGCACTTACTAAGTTTACCGTGCCATCATTTTCAACCGATAACACTCTCCAACCGTTGTATGTGGTAGGATATCCATATTGATCTGCTACATTATCATACACTACTGGGTAATTGACATAGTCACCTACTTGCACAACACTTGATAGTTTGCCTAAGTCGCTTTCTCTTGTTGTCCACACGGCGTATAGGTTTATTGTGTCGCCTAAGCCTATTAGCTCGTTATACACTAGCACATCTCCACCAGTATAACTTGGTGTTGTTGCAGTTGGGCTTGTACTCCAACCGAAGAAAATAATATCCATATCTTTCAGGGCGTACCGAAGTTATTATAAAAGGTTCGCCATATGTAGCACTTGTGCATACGCCCGTTACATCAACTGCCGTGTCATCGCCATCTGCATTTGTATGATACACAATTTCATGTGAAAGCGAGCTACTAAAAGGAATAGAAATGTTGCCCGATTTATCTTTAAATATTGCATATACTGTATAAGTAGATGTTCTGTCTGGCAATGTTACCGTTTCTGTAATGCCATCTTCATACAGTTTCCAACCCGTTACTTCTTTTGTAGTATCAATAGGGCTAGTGCTTACATAGTACCAAATTTCGTCTGAAATATCGTCATATGCATATACTTTAAAAGTAATCTCATCGCCAGTAATATAGTTTATATTGTTAAGTTTAATAGCATCTTCCGTGTATAATCTGCCTCTAGGTGCTGAAATGTCGCCCGCATCATACTCAGCAGCATATGCCAAGCTTCCAGCTCCAAGCAATGCAATTGCACCAAGCGAAAGCATCGCACCTTTTAAAATTTTCTTCATAAACAACACTCCTATCT
>CAZRQF010000004.1:0-47467 GCA_964602275.1 uncultured Eubacteriales bacterium | reverse complement strand
AGTGCATCCTTGGTAAGGATGAGGTCACGGGTTCAATTCCCGTTGGAAGCTCCAAAAAAGTCTTGCTATTTCAAATAAGAATTAGCAAGACTTTTTTATTCGTTAAAACCTTTTTTGCGAGTGGACGCATTAAAGTTTTTAATATATTTATCCAAATCTTTCACTTCGGTCGATTTAGACGATTCTAACTATCGGTCTTTCAATCGCTATAACAACAAAATATCGATGATTTCTCTCTTAGTCTACATCTCTGCAGTCTATTTTAGTATTATTTTTGATAATCAACCAATAATTACAACTATTCAACGCTCTCTATTTAGAAATATACCGTAAAATTCCATAAGTGTCATAAATTTATTTTACACTCAATTCTTATCTTTTGTAGCTTCCGCTATTTTTTACAAATAAATCTTAACACATTCATATTTCATTTTCAACAATATTTTATTTTACATTGTTTTTGCTTTTCTCATACTATATAATCATTTTATGAGGTGGAAAGTATGGAAAATGAAATAATTATTTTTGATAATCAACATGTTAAACTTGAAGTTAATATGAAAGATGAAACAGTGTGGCTAAGTCAAGAGCAAATGTCAAAACTTTTTGACAGAGATCAATCTGTAATCTCTAGGCATATTAGAAATTTATTTAAGGAAAACGAACTAAATGAAGAAAGCAATATGCAAAAAATGCAAATTCCAAATTCTGACAAACTAGTTGCTTTTTACAATCTCGATGTCATTATCTCAGTTGGCTATCGTGTTAAATCTCAAAACGGAGTAATTTTTAGAAAATGGGCTACTTCTATTTTAAAAGATTATATGCTAAAAGGTTATGCTATTAATCAAAAAAGACTTGAATATTTAGAAAAAACTATTAAGCTAGTTGACATTGCCACTAGAATTGACGGAAGGCTTGAAGCAAATGATGCTAAAGAGATTTTAAAAGTAATTGGGCATTATTCAAAAGCTTTAGATTTATTAGATGATTATGATCATTTAACATTAAAAAGACCAAATGGTAACAATGATTTAAGGAAGATTACTTATGATGACTGCACACATATTATTAATGACCTAAGATTTAATAATAAAAATGATTTATTTGCAATTGAAAGAATAAACGGTGGATTAGAAGCTATTATCGGAAATATATATCAATCTTTCAACGGTGAAGATCTTTATAAAAGCGTTGAAGAAAAATCTGCGAATTTTTTATATTTAATTGTTAAAAATCATGTATTTGCAGATGGGAATAAACGAATCGCCGCTACTTTGTTTATATACTTTTTAAATTTTTATGATATTTTATATAAAAATGATACACAAATAATTGATAATAACACTTTAGCAGCATTAACTCTATTAATTGCAGAATCCAACCCAAAAGAAAAGAATGTAATTATTGATTTAATCTTAAATTTTTTAACCTAAGACAAGTTTTCAACAATATTTTATTTTAGATTGTTTTTACTTTTCTCATACTATATAATCATTTTATGGGGGAATGATATTATGGATAAAAAAATAATTATTATTAGCATTATTTGTATATTTTTAGGTATACTTGTTGGAATTTGCTTTTTAAAACCCGCCAGTGAACCAAAAGAAAAACAAAATAATGATATTACCGACGATCTAATCGCTAGCGATATACCTTTAGATAATGATGAAGTTATCGAACCTACAACACCGCAAAAAGTAATTCGTGATGATATAAAAGCTATTTATTTAACAGGTTGGTCAGCTGGTACAAAAAGCAAGCTAGAAAGCTCCATTGAAAATATGAAAAGTAATGGTTTTAATGCGGTCGTTATAGATATAAAAGATGAAGCTGGCAGACTTTCATATAAATCGTCCGTGCAAACCGCAATAGATATTGGTGCAAGTCAAAATATGATTTCTAATATTTCTAGCACTATTGAACTTTTAAAAGAAAATGATATTTATGTAATTGGAAGAATTGTTACTTTTAAAGACCCTTTATACGCTAAAAAAACTCCTGAAATTGCCTATAAAAAATCTGATGGAACTTTATGGACTGATTATTCAGGAAACAATTGGCCAAATCCATATAATGAAGCTTCATGGGAATATCCTATTTCACTTGCAAAAGAAGCAGCACAACTTGGATTTGATGAAATTCAATTCGACTATATACGCTTCCCTTCTTCCGAAGGAAAAACAAAGCAAATTGCTTTTGGGTTTGAGTCAGATACGAAAACAAAATCACAAACTATAAATTCGTTTTTAGAAAAAGTTATGGCTGAATTAGAAGAATATGATGTAGTTGTTTCTGCCGATGTTTTTGGAATAATAACAAAGCGAAATGGCGATTTTGAAAATATTGGACAAGACTTTGCTGCAATAGCTCAAATAGTTGATGTAATTTGTCCTATGGTTTATCCATCACATTATGCATCAGGCGAATATAAACTTGCAAATCCGGATAAAAGTCCATATTATACAATATATTATTCTATAAGTGATGCATTAAAACGATATGATGAAATAGAAGATATCGATGCTAAAAAAGCAGTTATACGACCATATTTGCAAGATTTTACTGCTTCATGGCTAGGCAAAGGTAAATATTTAACATATTCTACAGAAGAAGTTAAGTTACAGGTACAAGCTTGTTATGATTTGCGTATAGGCTCTTTTACATTGTGGGACCCTAGTAATAAATATTGTTACGATGCATTACCAAAAACAGTATGGATGAGTGAAGAAGAATATAATGCAAAACTTGAGCAAGAAAGAATTGAAAAAGAAAAATTAGAACAAGAAAAAATTGAAAAAGAAAAATTAGAACAAGAAAAAATCGAAAATGTTACTAATGATATATAAATACAAAATGTGTTCAACATATTTATTTTAAGTTGAACACATTTTTATTTTAAACATAAAAAACCCCCACATAAGCCGTCCATATGAGCAAATTTAAGAGCCTGTTTGCACAGGTGGGTGTCTTCCTTAATACTTACGGGCTTCTCAGTATAAATACTGAGCCTGCACACCATATCAAGAGAATCAGACTCCCGTTTCTTTAGAATGTTGGTTCTAAATAAAACTCAAGTGATACGCACCTTGTAGGGTTATTTATATGATACCATATGGTTAAAATATTTGCAAACATTTTATTTGCTCTATTGTTTTTTCTTAATATGTCTTTTATATGTTTTATGTCAAAAGCTTTCATTTGCTTACTTTTTCGTCTATTTCTATTATTTGATTTTTTCAAAAATTTATGCTATAATCAGTTAAGTAGTTATGGGAAAAGCACACTTTTTAGGTGTGCTTTTGGTATGACTATTTTTTATAAGAGTTAAACTAAATTTCATACTGGATTTATATGAACAACAACATCATATATGTTCTTAATTTTTAATATATCCGCTTTTAATTTTCCGGCAATTTTATGGCTTTCGTTTACCGTCATATTTCCATCAACTGAAACTTTTACTATAACTATGTATTTATTTCCCACAGATTTTGAAGTAATCTTATCTATATGATCTATCTCGCCATATGATTTAACAATATCATATATTTTTTCTTTTTCACCTTCGAGCATTGATGTATCCATCAAAACTTTATAACTCTCTATAAAAAATTGAATTCCAATATAACAAATTCTAATAGCAATTCCAACTGCTACAACACCATCTAACCAATAAATATCAAATAATGCTGCAATAACTCCAACTAAAACGGATAGCGTTACTAAAACATCATTTATATGATCTTGTGCATTTGCAAGAATTAATATATTTTCACTTTCTTTGCCTTTTCTTCGAGTATACAAATATAACGCAGACTTTACAGCAATTGTTATCAAACAAACTATTACAAGCCAAATTGAAAATTCAAACGCTTCTTGTTTTATTAATGATGTTATACCTTTTAATGCAATTGTAAAAGATAAATAAATTGTTATAAGACTTATTATCATAGAAAAAATATATTCCGCTTTTCCATGTCCATAATCATGATTATAATCCGATGGAACACCTGAAATTTTACCACCTATGTATGTCATTAAAGAACTTAATATGTCACTTGCACTATTTATACTATCAGCAAACATTGATTGACTTTTAGATATAATCGAAATAATTATTTTTATTACAAATAAAAACAAATTTCCTATAATACCTATAATACCAATTTTCTTAGTTTCATCTGAACGAATCTTTGCATCATCTTCCAATAGAACTCCCCCTAAAACATATTTATTTTTTGATTATATCTAATCAAAAGTTAATAGTCAAATGCAAACCGCACATAGTAAAATGCGATTTGCATCTTTTTTCTAATTTCGTTGCTTATTAGTACCATAAAAAGTAAATGCACATATTGCAGCAACTCCAACTACTGTATATATAGTTCTTGTTAACCATGTTGCACTACCAAAAATACTATCTACTAAATTATAATTAAATAGTCCTACTAACCCCCAATTTAGCCCACCTATAATTACTAATGTTAATACAATTGCATAAAAAGCTTTCATTTGATTTTCTCACCTCTATTTCTTATGATATATTCACAAGCTTAGAGTTTGTAATTTAAATATTATTTATTCATGCAAATTTTGGTATTATTTGATTTTTATTAATGCTGTCCCAAGACCAAACTTTTCCGCTCCGTCTGCTCGTCTTGAATGTATTAAATTACTATTACATACACTGCAAATATTACTATCTATTATATTTTTCTCGTGTATTCCCGCTTCCATAAGCATTATTTTGTTTATTAAAATGTTATCTATAAAATATCTTTGCTCTCCATCTTTTATATTTCCAACTTTTATAATTTCATTTAATTTGTTTGTATATGCAAATAAATTTTCACATTCATTTTTTACATCATCCTTTACTTCAAAATGACACTTTCTAATAGATGGACAAATAAAGCACAATATGTTTTTTGGGTTACTATCATACTTTTCTTTCATCATTTTTACTGCTTTATATGCGATTTTTTTAAATGTTCCACGCCAGCCCGCATGAATATTTGCTATTACATTTTTTTCTTTATCATACAAAAGTATCAAAACACAATCAGCATTTGTAGTTGCAAGAATAATATCTTTTTGATTTGTTATCACGCCATCTGTATCTTTATAGTTATCCGAATATATATCAGGTTGCACATCAGTTTTTCCTTCAACTATTGCTATATTATCTGTATGCATTTGAAACGGTCTTATAACGCTTTTATAATCCATTCCAAGCTCGGTACATATACGATTATAATTATTTTTTACAATTTCTTTTCTTTCTTCACTACTATAACTTCTAAAATTCAAATCACCAGTTTTTAAAGTATAGCAATGAAAAATGTTGTCATATTTTAATAATTTTCTAAATTGCAAATATTCAATTCCATTCTTTTTTACATGTATTATATTTTCGTTTGATAAATCAATCATAAAATTCTCCTTAATATTTTTATATTACCATATTAGTATTATTTTATCAATTTGCCAAATATACTTTAAGCAGAATATGTTTTTAAGGAGGTATTATATTGTGTCTAATTTTAAAATCTACGCACAAGCTATTCTTGTTCCAGTTATATTAGGAATTATATTTGGCTTTATTACTTATCTATCAATTGATTATAACACACTAATTCAACCTACATTTGCACCGCCTGGCTATTTATTTCCAATAGTTTGGACTATTCTTTACATACTTATAGGAGTATCATATGGAATATTAAAAACTAATAATCTAACTTCAAACAAAATTAATCACATTTATTATTTGCAATTATTTTTCAATTTATTATGGCCCGTTTTTTTCTTCACGCTAAAATGGAGGTTGTTTGCATTTATCTGGCTACTTTGTTTGATTGTATTAATTTTAAAAATGATTCTTAAATTCTATAATCAAAATAAACTTGCAGGACTGATTCAAATTCCATATTTATTATGGTGCATTTTCGCATCCGTTTTAAATTTTTCGATATACTACTTAAATAAATAGGAGATACATTAAAGTATCTCCTACAAAATTTATCTTTGAACTCTTGCTCCAGCACCATTCATTAAATTTTCAACTTCTTTCAAACTTGCCATTGATGTATCGCCAGGAGTTGTCATAGCTAATGCACCGTGAGCTGCACCATAGTTTACTGCTTTTTCTGCATCACCAGTTGTCATTAAACCATATATAAGCCCTGATGCAAAACTATCTCCGCCACCAACTCTATCTAATATTTCTAATCCTTTATAATCTGCTGCTTTATATATTTTTCCATCAGCCCAACAAATAGCACTCCAATCATTTACTGTAGCTGTTTTTACTTCTCTTAAAGTCGTAGCAACTACTTTAAAGTTTGGATATGTTTCTACAACTTTTTCAATCATCTTTTTGTAGCCATCTAAGTTTAATTCTTTTAGATTTTCGCTATTTCCTTCAACTTCAAAACCTAAACATGCAGTAAAATCTTCTTCATTTCCTATCATTACATCAACATATTTAGCAATTTCCTTATTAACTTCTTGTGCTTTAGCCTTTCCGCCAATTGCTTTCCATAAAGATGGTCTATAGTTTAAATCATATGAAACTATCGTTCCATATTTTTTAGCTGTTTTTATAGCTTCGATTACTGTTTTTGAAGATTCTTCTGAAAGAGCAGCATATATACCACCAGTATGTAACCATCTAACGCCTAATGTTCCAAAAATATAATCAAAATCAAAATCTTCTGGTTTCATTTTTGAAATTGCAGTATGCCCTCTATCAGATGTTCCAACAGCCCCCCTTACGCCAAAACCTCTTTCTGTAAAATTAATTCCATTTCTAACATCTCTACCAGTACCATCATAAGGCACCCATTTTATAAGTGATGTATCTACACCACCTTGCAAAACAAAATCTTCTAATAAGCGTCCAATTTCATTATCAGCAAACGCAGTTATAACGCCTGTGTTCATTCCAAAGCATCTTCTTAAACCTCTAGCAACATTATATTCTCCGCCGCCTTCCCAAGCTCTGAAACTTCTTGTAGTTCTTATTCTACCTTCACCGGGATCTAATCTTAACATTATTTCGCCAAGTGAAACTTCATCATACTTACAAACTTCTTTTGATTTTAAATTTAATTCCATCTAATTCACCTCATATTATTTATTCTCTTGCTTTTTTTACTGCTGCCACAAATTCTTCAGCCATTTTTGTAACCGCTTCATAATCACCTGTTTTAGCACCAGCAGTCAAATTACTACCCGTGCCAACAGCAACTACACCTGCCTTAAACCACTTTTCAACATTATCAACCGCAACACCGCCTGTTGGCATAAATTGAGCTTGTGGCAATGGGCCTTTAAACGAACTAATAATCGAAGGACCAAAAGCATTGCCAGGAAATACTTTTAATATATCAACACCCAATTCAAGAGCTTCTACTGCTTCTTTAACCGTCATAATTCCTGGCATAACAGGAACTCTATATCTATTACATAACTTTACTGTATCTACATTTAAGCTTGGACTTACAACAAATTGTGCACCCGCTAAAATAACCATCCTTGCAGTTTCAGGGTCTAATACAGTACCTGCACCAATAACAATATTCTCATCATCTTTATATTTTTGGGACAACTCTTTTATAATATCTACCGCACCAGGAACAGTCATCGTAATTTCAATAAAATTAATGCCACCTTTTACAATAGCATCAATAACTTTTTCGCCCTTTTCCTTATTTTCTGCTCTAACAACTGCTACAATACCTTCCTTTTTCATTCTTGAAAGCAACTCAGTTTTTTCCATAAAAAAATACTCCTTTCAAATTTATTTATATAAATTATACAACTAATCAAAAGGAGTATCAACAAAATATCATGTTTGTTATTGCATTTCTTTGCTTAACTTTTTTATTGCTTTCGTTTCAATTCTTGATACATAACTACGAGAAATTCCAAGCATTTGTGCTATTTCGCTTTGTGTTTTTGCATCTTTTCCATTTAATCCAAATCTTAATTCGATTATCATTTTTTCTCGCCCTTTTAATACCTCTTCTATTTTTTTATACATCTTTTTTATCTTCATTTTTAAATCGATTTCGTCTTCAATAGAACCGTTATCATTTTCAATAACATCTATAAAAGTGATAACATTCCCCTCTTTATCTTGACCGATAGCTTCGTTTAGTGATACTTCTTGCTGGCGTTTTTTAGATGACCTAAAATACATTAATATCTCGTTTTCAATACATCTTGCTGCATATGTAGAAAGTCTTGTGCCTTTGCTTCCTTTAAAACTATTAATTGCTTTTATAAGCCCTATGCTTCCAATGGAAATTATATCTTCTTGTTCAACATTTGAATTTATATATTTTTTTGCAATATGTGCAACTAATCTTAAGTTTCTTTCTATTAAAATCCTTTTAGCATCTTCGTCGCCTTTTTCGTATAATTCTAGGTACCTGCTTTCTTCTTCCAAAGTTAATGGTTCAGGAAACAAATTGTAATTTGAAACATATCCAACCAAAAAGAAAAAATCCTGCATTGACGCAAATATTGAAGATACACCCAACAATAAAAGCACCTCCTAAAGCTAAAAATAAATATAGTAATATATATTCTTTTTTAGCATGTCAGGTGCATGGCACAAATGTCAAATTTTTAAGGCGTTTCAACTTTGATTTCATAAAAAAAAAGCTGTGCAAAGCACAACTTTTTTTGGTGGGCAGGGGTGGATTCGAACCACCGTACTCAATGAGAACAGATTTCTTTACCACTACAATTTTCATTGCCATTAATGTTTGTGGTCTGGACTTTTTCTTTGTCTTTTAATTAAGACACCCGGTATAAAGTCTCTACACTCAGCATTTCTACTTAGCTCGAGATTGCCATCAGCATTACCTGTTAAGGTTTCCTCGAATTAGCCAGGTTTTCACTACAAAATCACTTTTGTAGGCTGCAATTTTTCTACAGTCTGCCGCCTTTAGCCACTCGGCCACCTACCCATATTCAACTTGCCACAATAACTTTTGTGGTGGAGATTCAGGGACTCGAACCCCGGACCGACCGGTTATGAGCCGGTTGCTCTAACCAACTGAGCTAAATCTCCATCAGTTGACACAAGTGAAATTATAACTGATATATTTGACCTTGTCAACAGAAAAAATGAAATTGTTTAAAATATTTTTAAAATTCTTGTGTGTATGTTTCATTGACAATATTATGTAAATAAGATATAATTGTTTTTGGAAGCAATTTTTTATACTCAACTGATAATTCAAGGAGGGATAACAAAAAAATGTCACATGACTACCGCTACGCTTTGCTTCATTTTTTTGAAGAATTACCTTCTCCGCATTACTATGGTATTATAATTGAAGTTGACGATTCACTAATATGTCCTCCAATTTTTAAGCATATGTATGCTTTTCAATGGGTACATTCAGCATACAAATTAAATGCTAATATTTTTGAAGCAGATACTATCGACATTGAAAATGATACAAATTTCGATGTAAGTAACATGTATTACATTGCCAAGCGGCTTAAAGCAGAACATGTTTCAAATAAAAAGTATTTCTTCGTCCTTAACCAAGATGGTATTTTAAGAAAAAAGCGTGTTTCTGATTACATGAAAGAAAACGACTTAGACCTTCTAATTCCGTATGTAGCCTCAAACATGGAATACGAACTTTTTATTCCAACATATACTCCTAGCTATGTTTGCATATCGCATAACTCAGTAACCTCAAACTTTTCCGTGCTTTCTCTCGAACGATTTATGCAGCACAATTTTTGTCACAAATATTATGACGAATAAGGAGAAAAAATATGGTTCAAAAATTTGTTAAGATGGTCACTTCTTTCTTTAGCGCGTGTTTAACTGTAATCATCGGGCTTTTGGTAATATCTGTTGTAGTAACAATTGCACTTGCTATCTGCAATGCTTTTGGATGGCGTGTTGAATTTTTGAGAACGATTGCAGCGTGGTTTTACTCAATTTATTCTTCGTTTCTTAGTCTTATGCACAATTCTATTTAAGTAAAAAGCCTCGGAAAATTCCGAGGCTTTTTATTAATAAAAATTAAACTATTATATTATTTATAGTTATGAGATAGAAATAATTACATATATTAAACTTCAACTCTTACTTATTCAAATATAATTTGCAACAACATTTGCTCTCTTCTCTCATTTTTTTGCAAGGACATATTGTATCTTCATTTTGTGTTAAAACACAAGGACAATGTCCATCTTTCTTTTCTAGTCCTAATAATATTTTATTAACATGCTCCTCATTTGGATTTAACATCATATCTGGATTTGCTTTTAAACCTTTTTCAATTATTGGATTCATAACCTTTTCCCCTTTCTATACTCCTCTTACTAATGTTGGTATTATTTCGTTGCACTCATCTTTCATTTCATTCATTTTTTCGTTTGAATATGGTATTACGCTTTTATCATGGTCGAAATATTTTTGTAACACATACTTCTTAGCACCAGCTTCTTTTAAATATTTCGCAATTTCTAACACATTTGCAGTATTTACATACTTTGGATATACCGTAGTTCTAAACTCGTAATTTTTTCCCCTTTTCAAAATAAGCTCAACTGACTTTTTAATTTTTTCTACATCAACTTTCTTTTTAGTAATTTCATTATAATTTTCAAAATCATTTTTTATATCCATGCCGATATAATCAACCTTATCTATTATCTTTTCCAAAATTTCTGGCGTGTAACCATTAGTATGAATACCTATCGTAAAACCATTATCATATAAAATGTTTATATACTTTTCAAAATCCGGATGTACTGTACACTCGCCACCAGATATTATAACATGATTTATAAAATCTTTTCTATCTAATAATTTTGGTAATATTTCATTTTCAAAGTCTAATTCTTTCTCTTTTAATAATCCCCTGTTATAGCAAAACTCACAGTCAAAATTGCAAACACCTGTAAACAATGTTGTGCAAATATTTTCAGGGTAGTCTATCATACTTGACCATATTACTGACTTTATCATTTTATCCTCCGTTTTTTAGCTTTATCTTATCTATATACAAAAATTTAAAAAGCCTAGAATAAAAATCCTAGGCTTTATATTTTAAGTTAATCTAAATTCTAACTATATTTTTCAATTCTTCTATATCACCTGAATATATCTTTCCATTAACTTCAACTGCTGGCATTTGCTCTATATCTAAACTTACCATTTTAGCTCTTGCCATAAAATCTTCTTCAACATTAGTTTCAGTATAGTCAATATGACTAGATCTCATGTATGACTTTAATTCTTCACACATTGGACAATTCGGTATTGTATATGTTTTTATCATTTACTTTTCCCCCTTAATTTGCTTTTGAAATTTCTTCTTGAGCTCTTGCAACTTGTTCTCTATCAATATTTTCTCTTAATCTATCCGCAAGTTCTGCTCTCTTACCACTATTAAATTTATCAATAAATACATAATATCCAGTTATTCTTGTAACACCTCTTAAATTAATGCTTCCGCATTTTGGGCATTGTTCTAACAAACCATTACTCTTTGTATGACAATCATGGCAAATTGTATATTCTGGAGAAAGTACCCATTGAACACATTTTGTCTTATACCATGTTGTTTCAAGCAAATTATAAATCGCTTTTGGACTTGGAACATTATTTCCAGACCAAATATGTATCATACTTCCTGCTTCAACTAAAGTATGGAATTTTGATTGTTTTTGCAATCTTGTTACATAATCAACATCACTATCTGCTGCAAAATGAACTGAATTTGTATAGTATACTCCAAAAGCATTTTCTTTATGGTATGCTAAATCGCCATATTTCTTTATATCAAGTTTAGCAAATCTACCTGCAGTGCTTTCTGCTGGTGTTTCTTCAAGTTTTAAAGTTATACCATACTTCTTAGATAATTCTTTAGTTTGTTGATACATAAATGAAACAATTTCTAATCCTAGCATATACGCTTCATCTGATTCATGAAGTTGTTCACCTATTAAGTTATACACACATTCGTTTAAACCAACAATTCCAATTAAATAAGAAATGTTTTTTAATCTTATATACGCTTTTCCGTCCATTCCTTTTGTATAGAATGAAAGTGGTGAATTTTCTTGACTTGCAACTCTCCAAACATAATTTTGTCTTTGAACATTTGCTCTAGCAGCCATTTCCATTCTTAAACCTAGTTCTTTATAAAAAGCTTCCATATTCTTTCCCACTTTTAATGGAATGTTTGGCATATTTATTGAAACATTTTGTCCACCAACAAATCTTAATTCTTCAGGAGTATCTATTAACTTTTTATCCTCCTCAGAAAAATCTATTTTCAATCTACAACATTGTGAAACTGAAAAAGCATTTCTATCAAATATAAAATATGGACAACCATTTTTACTCGATGCCTCACATGCAACCATAAGCAAAGCTTTTGTTTTTGGATCTGTAAAGCATTCTTCATTTATATGTAAATTAATCTTAGGGAAAGCAAATGGCATTCCATCAGCATCGCCCTCGCCTACAACTTCAAGTATTGCTTTTGCAAACAATCTTGCTTCTTTTGCAAAATCTTTATATTTTAAAATTCTATATCCTTTTTCTTCTGCAAAAGCTTTAGTTTCTTCTTGAGTATCAAATGTATATACATTGTCTAGCTCATCTGTTACCATGTATTGGCCTTTAGCACCCATTGCATAAACTTCTTCGTAATGATGTGGAATTGCTGCATACACATTAAAGTCAGAGAATGCAACTTGTCCACCTCTGGCTCCTGCAAGTTGTGATAAATCAAAAATTAATGTTTGAGCTAATTGCTTTATTTCTTTATATGGCATATTTACAAGCAACGGTGCAAAAAATACATTTACAGCTTCCCAACCAATAGCACCTGCAAATTGACCTTGCAAAAATTGTGTAAACGAACAAATATGTCTAGCTAAAACATTTGCACTATTTGCAGGTTTTGAATTTGAAGGTATTGTAGGAATATTTTTTATACCATTTTTCTTCACATACTCTGGCGAATGTCCACTACAATAAAATCTATCTATCATACCTAAATCATGAATATGAATTTCACCTGATAAATGAGCTTCTGAAATATCTGCATCAAAAACATTTTTTAATGCATATTCTTTAAGAATTCTTTCAGCCAAAGTTAAATTAATAGATTCAGGATTATGTGCCGTATTGCCATTTTCCTTATTTGCGTGTTCGATAATTTCTGTAATATTATAAAAAGGTATTATAGCTTCTGAATTATTTTTTAATTCTTTGTTATACCCTTTTTCTAGTAAAACATTATTTACCATTGATCTTATAAGCGATGTGCTTATAACTGATAAATTAGCACTTTTTAATTTTTCTGTTACAGTTTCTGCAACCTCTTTCGCTTGTGCCTTATCACAGTGTGCCTCTCTGATAAGTGCATCAACAATAGCTGTTTCATCATATTCTTGTCTTTCTGCCTTTGCTGCTGAGTCAACCATTAGTGCGATGTCTAACGCATTACTTTCTTTTTTCAATTTTATTACATTCATTTTTACGCCCCCTATTGTAGTTTTATAACCTGCCTAGCTATTCTTCTTTTGTTTACGCGATTAACATCTTTCCTCTTTTGTAAGCTTTTGATGGCTAACTTTTTTTAAGCATGAGATTTTCTACTTATAGTTGAAAATTTGAAAAATTTTATTTTTTCTTGCTTCGTTAGTTCTCAATTACTAATTAATATTGTAGCATACTATTTTTTTAATTCAATAAATTTTGACAAAATTTTTAGATAAGTTTTTTTGAAATTTTTTATGTCTATACTCAGTATTTGCAAGGGTTTGCTAGTTTTAATTACATAAAAAATAGAGCATAATTTCATTATGTTTTCTCTCGTTAACATAGAAAATTTTATGCTCTGTTTTTTGTAAATTTATCATTTAAATTTTATACTTTTTATTATTCTTTCTATACTTTTATTTTGATTATCCATATCTTCTTTTGTTCCGTGTATTGAAAAAATCAAGTCATATTCTTCGCACGGAATGATTAATGTTATTTCTCTATCTATTTGTTTTAAAGACTTTATTTCTGTTTCATATTTTCCGCACTCTTTATCAGATATTCTGATAACTTCTGTGTTATCATTTTGAAGAACCGCTTCATAATTTACTGCACTTAGCAAATTTTTGTAATCTTCTATTTTAGCACTAACACCTTCTTCATTCAAAAAGCCATTTTGAAATTCATACACTTCTATCCTAATACTATTTTTTTCATTACTATATACTTTTAGCTTGTCGCTTCTTTTTTCCAAATTATACTGGTTAGAACACCAAAAAGTTAAATTATATTCTTCAATTGCATGTTTTATAGGCACAAATGGATATAATAACTTTATCAAAACACCTAATATTATTATTAGCGTAACAATTAGTAACAGTTTCCACACTTTTTTCATTTTCTCACCTCTTAAACCACATTATATATTTTCTTTTTTATATTGTAAATCTTTATTTTTCTGTTATAATTCTTATAGTTACAAAGGAGTTGATATTATGGCTTTTGATGGAATTATTACAAATGCAATCGTTACAGAATTAAATAATTTAATAATTGATAGTCGTGTTGAAAAAATATATTTACCAAACAAAAATGAAGTTATTTTATCTCTTAGAAAAAATAGAGAAAGTTATAAGCTACTTTTTTCTATTGATGCTGCAAATGCAAGGTTTCACTTAACAAATACTTCTAAAGAAAATCCTGCTAAGCCACCACAATTTTGTATGGTTTTAAGGAAGCATCTGCAAGGTGCTAAACTTTTAAAAATATCACAATATGGTTTAGATAGAGTAATTGAATTCGTATTTGAAAATATAGATGAATTAGGTGACCTTTCTCAAAAAAGCCTATTTGTAGAACTAATGGGTAAATATAGTAACATTATATTAGTTAATAACTCAAAAAAGATTATCGATAGCATGCGTCATGTTGATGCCACAATGTCTTCTATTAGAGAGGTACTGCCTGCAAGAGAATACATTTTGCCAACTACACTTGATAAAAGCACTTTTCTTGGAATGGATTACGATCAATTTTTAGCAACACTGCAAGTTGCAATGATGACACCAAGCAATGGAGAAATAAATTTTGCATCTTTAATTTCTAACCAATTTGTAGGTTTTAGTAAAACTTTTGTTGAAAACTTATTAAAATTTTGTCAAATAACTGATACATTCACAAATGAAAATACTAGAAAGATGTATGCAACAATCAATGTGCTACTTGCAAACTGTTCTCATGGTCTTGTAAATTTTGAAAACATCGGAAAAGATTATCACATTAAACTTGGTGAATATTCAACGCATGATAATTTAAATTCAAACTTTTTAGATAAATATTATAGTGAAAAAGAAAATAAAAACATTTTGCACGGCTATAAACAGTCGCTAGCGAAAAATGTTTTAAGTCAAAAATCTAAATATGATAAAAATTTAAAGCGAGTAAACGAAATAATTGAAGAAGCTAAAAATATGGACAAATATCGTGAATATGGCGAATTAATAAGTTCAAATATTTATAGAATGCAAAGCGGCATGAAAGAAATAACAGTTGAGAACTTTTTTGATAACAATAATCCTATTTCAATACCATTAAACGAGTCATTTTCGCCATCAAAAAATGCACAAAATTATTTTAAGAAATATACCAAACTTAAAAATAGTTTGATACACGCAAATGCACAAAAAGCTGAATATGAAAATAATCTAGATTACATTGAAAATATTTTATATCAAATAAACGAATGTGAGAATTTGACTGACCTAGAAGCAATAAAAGAAGAACTTATTTTGGAAGGCTACATGCATAACTCTTCAAACAAGAAGAAAAAAGTTCAAGAAATATCACTTCCTTATAAATATGAAATGAATGGAATTGAAATATTAGTCGGTAAAAATAATATACAAAACGAAAAACTAACTTTAAAAGAAGCTAAGAAAACTTACACATGGCTACATACAAAAAATGTACACGGAAGCCATGTAATAATAAAAAGTGATACTGTTCCAGACGATGTGCTTTTATACGCTGCAACACTTGCTGTAAAACATAGTCAAGGGAAAAATTCAAGCAAAGTTGAAGTTGACTATACATTAGTAAAAAATGTACACAAATTACCTGGTGGAAAACCTGGAAAAGTCACTTACACAAATTATAAAACAATAATAATATAAAAAAACCACTAGAAATTTATATTTTCTAGTGGGAATTTTTTACACCATTTTTCTTATTTCTTCTTCTACTTTTTTTATTGCATCAGGATTTCCAATTTTTCGTGCGTTTTGCCCCATTTGTTTTAACTTTTCTTCATCTTCCATTAGTTCATTGATTTTATTTAAAAGTGTTTCCGCTTCTAAATCCTTTTCTTCAATTATAACTCCTGCACCAACATTTTCCAAAGTTTTTGCATTATAGTATTGATGATTTTCAGCAGCATATGGAAATGGTATAAGTATTGATGCAACTCCAATTACAGATATTTCACTAATCGTAAGAGCTCCGCTTCTGCAAAGTAATAAATCACTTGCATTCATTACTTCCTCCATATTATATATGTATCTTTCAACCTTTACATTTTCGGGAATGTTTTTTATTTTAGAAATTATTTCATCATAGTGCTTTTGACCTGTGGCATAAATAACTTCATAATCTCCAAACTTATTTTCGTTTATTAATTTTACCATTACTTCATTTAGCTTTTGTGCACCTTGACTTCCACCAAAAACTAAAAGCAACGGCTTTTTCACTCCAAGTTTTTCTTTTATTCCCAGCTTATCCATATCGCTTTTCATTCTTGTTGGATTTCCCGTGCAAACTACATTCTTACCATTTGGTAATTTTTTTATAGCTTCTTCAAAACCAACTGCTGTACAATCAACTTTTTTTGCAAAAAGTTTTGTTGTTTTTCCTGGCAAAGCATTACTTTCATGAATCATTGTAGGAACTTTCTTTTTTATTGCTGCACTTATAAGTGGTGCTGTAACATATCCGCCCGTACCAATTACTATATCAGGTTTTTCTTCGTCAATAATTTTTTTGCACTCCTCAATACCTTTTTTCATAGTAAGCAAAACTTTTATATTCTCAAAAGTAATTTTCCTTTTTAAGCCCATCGCATGAATTAATTTTATATCAAACCCAGCTTTCGGAACTAGGTCAGTTTCAAGCCCTTTTTTAGTACCTATAAAAACAACCTCAAAGCCTTTATCTTTTAACATATTAGCGATAGCAATCCCAGGATTTATATGGCCTCCAGTACCTCCAGCTGCTATTAAAGCTTTCATAAAAACGCCTCCTTTAGTAACATTATATGACATATAATATCATAATGACTTTTTAAACGCAAACTGAATGCTTAAAGTGTTCTATATATTTTAAAGCCACCAGAACACGCTGATGGCTTTATGTTTTTATTTACTTTTTGTTACCTTTTTAGTTGTTTTTTTAGTTGTTACTTTCTTAGTAGTTGATTTGGCCGTTTTCTTGGCTGATGTTTTTGTCGCCTTTTTTGTAGTTTTCTTTTCTTCTAAGTTAGCAGGTGTTATTACGCCATTCTTATCAGGACCATTCCATGCTATAAAATCACACTTTTCCGGATTATTTGCACATATATAATATTTTTTACCACGCTTACTTTTTCTAATGTGAATTTCGCCACCACATTTTGGACAAGGTATATCTAACTTTTGGACAATCGGTTTTATATTTTTACACTCCGGGAAACCAGGGCACGCCATAAATTTACCATATCTTCCAATTTTTATTACCATCATTCTACCGCATTTATCACACGGCACATCAGTAACTTCATCTTTTAATTCTACTTTACCAATTTTCTCTTCAACCTCAGCTAAGTTCTCAGCAAACGGACCATAAAATTCTTCAATAACTTTTTTCCACTCCGTATTGCCTTCTCCTACTTCATCAAGTTTTTCTTCCATTTGTGCCGTAAAGTCTACATCTACTATATCTTTAAAATTATCTTTTAACAATTTATCAACTATCCTACCAAGCTCAGTTGGTTTTAATGTTTTCTTTTCTTTTTCAATGTATCTTCTATCTAGTATAGTAGTTATTGTTGGTGCATATGTACTTGGTCTGCCAATGCCTCTTTCTTCTAGTGCTTTTACCAAACTTGCCTCTGTATATCTTGGAGGAGGTTCAGTAAAATGTTGCTCTGGCAAAAGTTCATTTAATGATAGTTTTTGACCTTCTTTTAGTTCTGGTAATATAACATCTTTTTCTACAAGATTTTCATCATTTCCTTCTACATATAATGTCATAAATCCAGCAAATCTAATTTTAGAACCATTTGCTCTAAATACATAATCATTTGCACCAACATCAACAGTCTGAGTATCATATATAGCCGAGCTCATCTGCGAAGCTAGCATTCTTTCATAAACTAATTTATACAGCTTATATTGTTCTAATGAATATTTTTCTTTTATTTCAGCTGGCGTTTTCTCTAAGTATGTAGGTCTTATAGCTTCATGAGCATCTTGTGCATCTTTTTTAGTCTTATAATATCTGTTTTCGTAAAACTCCTCGCCATATTGCGAAACTATAACTTTTTTCGCCATTGCTCGTGCTTCTTCCGAAATTCTAGTAGAGTCAGTTCTCATGTATGTTATTAAACCACTTTCATATAATGTTTGAGCTACCGACATCGTTTTCTTAATTGTAAAGCCTAGCTTTCTAGAAGCTTCTTGTTGCATTGTACTTGTTGTAAAAGGCGGAGCAGGATTTCTCTTTTTCTCACTCGTTTTAATTTCTTTCACTACAAACTCTGAATTTTCAACTCTAGAAATTATGTCGTCCATTTCTGATTTTGATTTTATTTCTAATTTCTTATCTTTATAACTTTGCAATCTTGCACTAAAAAGTTTTCTCTTTACATTTTCCCTTAATTTTGCATCTAAAGACCAATACTCCTCTGGCTTAAAGTTTTCAATCGTTTCTTCTCTATCAACAACAAGTCGTACTGTAACAGATTGAACTCTACCTGCTGAAAGACCTTTCTTTACTTTCTTCCATAAAAGCGGACTAATTTTATATCCAACAATCCTATCTAATGCTCTTCTAGCTTGCTGTGCATCAATTAAATCTTTGTCTAATTTTCTTGGATTTTTTATTGCATTTTGTATTCCTTGTTTTGTAATTTCATTAAAAGCAATTCTACATTCTTCGTTTTCGTCAATACCAAGTAAATATGCCAAATGCCATGCAATAGCCTCTCCCTCACGGTCAGGGTCAGTTGCAAGATACACTTTCGTAGCATTTTGTGCTTCTTTTTTTAATTTTTTTATTAATTCTGCTTTTCCCCTTATGTTTATATACTTAGGTTCAAAATCATTATCTACATCAATACCCAATTGTGATTTTGGTAAATCTCTAATGTGTCCCATTGAAGCTTCCACATGGTACTTACTTCCTAATATCTTTTTTATAGTTGTTGCCTTTGCAGGTGACTCAACTATAACTAAATAATCAGACATTTGTTTTCTCCTTATGTAATAAATTAGCATATTTCATGCTTCCTTTACATATTTTAGCTTATATACATAAATTTGGCAACACCAAAATTCATAAGAAGTTTTCCATAACATCATATAAATGAACTGGTGTAACCATATTTTCTTTCACCTTATTTACTATCTCAAAAATTTTCGTTTTATCTGATGTAACATCTTCTATATGTGCCTTTTCTGTTTGAGTTAAAGTTGTCTTTAAAATTTCAACTCCATACACATTCACATCTTCGCCCTCGAACAAAATCTCCTTTTCAGTTACAAAATACCTTAAACAAAAATCCTCAACTGCTAATTCTTCCCCCACTTGTTGCTTTTTCATTTTTAAAATCCTCCATTTCTTTTTCTTTCGTAATGTTTACATTATATGTTTTTTGTGAATAACATAGCAACAAAAACTCATCGCAAATTACGACAAATATGGCACTTTTATACGCTCTTTTTCAAAAATTCGATTTAAAATTTTATTTTTCAACTAAAAAAGAGCTTTTTTTCGCTAAATTATCTACGATTTTGCAAAGAAAAATGCAACAAAAAACTGGCATAAGTTTTAATTTATGCCAGTTTAAATTGATTGTTAATATTAATCTTTTATTGTCCATGTTGTAAAATCGCCATTAACTCCATTTTCTTCTAGGACTGAAGAACTAAGCGTTACAAGAGTACGAACGCCCAAACTGCCCGAGAAAGTACGAGTTATCGAGTTAAGCGCATGCCAAGAGTCCACTCCTCCACTGTTAATGCGATACACCTCAAAGCTCGCACAAGACGACGAATCGCAATTCACGCACAACGAAGCCAACCAGCTATAAGTGCGTCCAAGTAGCGTTCCGTATGTATTGCTCGATGTTCCTAGTATCTTCCATTCCGGTCTATTTGAATAATAATATGTCTGCTTTACTGTTACTGGTCCACTTTTTAGCTCTTCTAGTATTTCATTTTCTTCTGTTGATTCGTTATATTTTGCTGCACAAGAACTTCCGATAGCATGGTTTTTTTTCTCCATATTCTATACCATCTTCGTTTGTATAAGATAACTTCTGCGCTGCTAGTGTTGAGACTTTTTCATCTTCTAAGTCTTATATCGTTAAACTTCTCACAGTCTTTGCCTTTGAACTTCCGTATTTTGCACATTCTGCTTCTATCTGTGCTACTGCTGTTTTATAATCATTAAAACATTCTTCTAGCATTTCATCAGCTGTTGTATCTGTGCTTTCATATCCTAGTCTTAAACTTCCTACTGAGCTTGTTGGCATTATTACTATGTCATTTCCCTCAATTGCCCATACTCTCCATTTTATACTACTATCAACTGCTGTATTTGGCGTATATTCTACATAGTCGCCTACTTTTATCTTAGCTAACACTTCTGGGTCGCCCGTATTTTCTTCTCCTGTGCCACTTTCTTCTCCGCCTATGTTTCCACTTGGGTTTGCATGGTCTGCCGCATCTGCGACATTTTGATTTCCTACTGTTGCGCCCGATGTTTCATCACCTATTTTGGGTATTGTTTTTGCAATTAGTTTACTTGCAAGTATCATTTCGCCATTTTCTGGCACATAGTATAAATCTGCACTTATGTACATTCTTTCTTCGCCGTCTACTGTTCTTGGGTATCCAGGCAAGGTAAATACTTTTCCAGTTGCCGTTACCCAATGTGTTTCTTGTCCGTTTGCATTTCCATAAAAGCTTTTGCCTTTATATTCTTTCATTACATCGTCTTTTATTTCATAACATGGAGTATCGGCAGTTGCAAGCACATATGTAGCACCAGTTGCATCTTTTATGTCAGTTTGAAATCTTGAGCTTGTGTAACCGCTAGGAGTTACTACTCCATTTAGCACTTCGTCAAACTCTGATAAGTTTACGCCTCTTGCTGCACAATATACAATTTGTGCCTTATTTGCTACTTTACCTGCTAAGCCTAGTGACTCTTGCACTTTTGTAACTGCTCCACCTGTAAAGTTAGTTGCGTAGTCGCCAAACTCGCTTGAAAACCTAGCATACTGAGCACTACCCGTTGCATCGTCCATTCCAACAAATGCAATCGCTGCTAAGATAATTATTACGATAATAGTAATAATTAAAGTAATCATTGAAACACCTTTGTTTCTTTTCATTTTTCTCTTCCTCCTTATTTTATTTTTTTGTAGATAAAAGAATTCGCACATTTTTATTGCACAGCAAAAAGACTAACCTTACTAGTTTTGCCTAGTAAAGTTAGTCTTCATAATTTATATTTTGTAAACCTGTAGAAAATTTGTGCGATTTTAAAACCTTTTAAACTGTTAGTAAAATTACTTGTGTGTGTGTGTGTGTGTTACAGCCACAAGGGTTTGCGGGTTTTTACTTATTTTTCCATATGAATTTTCCATCAAAACACACCCCTTTTATCCACATTTTTTCGTTTTGTCACAAGAAAATTTTATCAATACACAACCGCAAAATCAAGCATTTTTGCAAAATTTATTTATATCGTATATGCCCAGTTTTTCTGCCAGGCAAAATGCAACATTTTTAACATTTACTTTGCTCATTTTCATTTATCAAAAAAACTGGTACAAGTTTCTACTTGCACCAGTTTGCTACATAAATATTCTTTCTACAACTCCCCTTATAAAAAGCACCACATCTTCTAAAACTTCCAAAAGCTATTAAAACTTACAACTCTTCAACTTCTTCTTTTGTTAACCCAGTTGAAGCAACTATAATATCAATACTTACGCCATTTTCTTTCAACTTCTTAGCAGTTTCTATTTTTTCTACTTTTCTGCCTTCCTTTATACCATCCGCTTTACCCTCTTTTATACCTTCTTTTCTGCCCTCTCGCAGGCCCTCTCTCATACCTTCTCTCATACCTTCTCTCATGCCTTGCTCATGTCCTTCTCTTATCGCTTGTCTTCGAAGTACATCTTCGTCCATTCTAGCTAGTTCTTCATTATCTAATATTCTTTGCAATACTGGGTCTGATGTTAACTTATCTAATTCTTCCACAGCTCTTCTTATTGCCAATTCTTTTTCAGTTGCCATTCTTACCATCTCCCTGTTGGTATAGTCTAAAAACCACAACCAAAAGTCTAACTTCTTTTCATTCTTCGGATTCATTTTCTTGAACTTTGGAATTTCGATAAAATGTATTTCTATATCGTCTGTTAATAATTCTTCTTTGTTTTCTTCTTCTCGCATTTTCCACTTTGTGTGATAGTTTTTTATCCTATCAAATACTGTGTATTTTGTTATTACTATCACTATTGTTTTTGGCAATTTATCGTACGGCACTCCTCGTTTTAACTCGTGTAAATATAGCTTACTCCAATGGTACAAGCTTCGCTTTTCCATGTCTTTGTTATCTCGTACCTGCATTTCTATATTTACATTTGCATTGCCATTTATCCTTGCTCGTACATCTAATATGCTTCGTTTTTCGTCCTCATACATCGGCTCCATGTCTTTATCTAGGTCTAGTGTTACATTGTCTATCTCCGTTTCAAGCACAGCCTTCAAAAACTCTCTAAGGATTTCCTCATTTCCTACTTTTCCAAATATCCTTTTAAATACTAAATCTTTTGTCGGGTTTATATTACCCATATTATACACCTTCCTTTCTTATTTTACTAGTGTTTTATTTATTTTGTCTGTAAGTAGAAAAATACAAAAAAGGGCAGAAAAATAGCGTATACTTTTTACACTATTTTCTTACCCCCATTATCTTTATTTAATTATATACTAATCTTAAAAATAGCACCTATCCCCAAAAATGCTTTATAAGTTTAGTATATTATCTTACCTTTTCTTAGTTTCTGTTCTCCGTTTTTTGTTTTTCTACTTACAAATTTATTTTATCTATTTTTATCATATTTTGTCAATTTGTTTTCATCGACATTTTATGACCTTTTTCGACACGCAGGCTTTGAAAATCGCTATTTTCAGCTCGCCCCATGGATGCCGCCCACCACATGTTGCATTTTCCCACCAGGCAAAATAAAAAACCTGCATCTGTCAAAATGACTGATGCAGGTGTAGTTTTATCTTGCTATCACACAGTAGAGCAAAATCAAAAAGGTAATTACAAAGATAGCATAAAACAAAATTTCAGAAACGATGTACGCAAAACCTAGTATGAGCAAAACGCCAATGACCCTCAATGCCAATCTAAACGGAGGCATTTCATTGTCCTTGAGCCAAATTCCAATTAGGAAAGCCCAAAGAAGCACAATGAAAATTCCATGCGGAGTAGCTTTAAAATCACTTACAATTGTATCCCACAAGCCACCAAACGCTGCATCCCAATGAAGCATTTTAATAATACCTCCATCCACAAATAAATCCAATCAAAGCAACAAAGAAAACAGCCTTTGCTACATATGCCAAACACGAGCTTCGCCGACCATTATTTCCAAAAAGAAGTGGTATCCACCAATGTGAACAACCCAAAATGAGCAAAAGCACCGCAAGCCAAATCATTCAAGATACCTCCTTATAAAATTTAGTACACTTATATTATATCACATTTTATGTAAATTTCAATTCTTTTATAATATTATACATATAAGTCCGCCGCTACCTTCATTTATAATCTTTTCCAAAGTTTCTTGTAATTTACACTGTGCTTCTTCTGGCATTTTATATAGCTTATTTTGAAGCCCTTCGTTTACTAGTTCATGCAAAGATTTACCAAATATATTTGATTTCCATATCTCCGTTGGGTTCCCTTCAAACTCTTGCATTAAATAATTTACAAGTTCTTCGGATTGTTTTTCACTACCAACTATTGGCGATACTTCCGTTTCTATGTCGGCCTTTATTATGTGCAAACTAGGTGCATGTGCTCTAAGTTTAACGCCAAATTTTGACCCTTGTTTTATTATTTCTGGTTCTTCAAGTGACAAGTCATCTATATTAGGAGTAACAATTCCATATCCTTTTCGTTTTACATCATTTAAAGCAATTGCAATTTTATCATAACTTTTTTTACTTTGTGCAAGCTCCGCAACTATCTTAAATAAATCTCCCTCTTCTTTCACTTCTATTCCTGAAATTTCTGTTAAGACTTTATAAAATAGCTCCTTTTCCAAATCTATTTCAAGCACTATTTTCCCCGTATCCAATTTTATTTCTTTTATAATTACTCTACTTATAATATCGCTACTATCAAAATTTTTTAAAATGCTATCTGCCTGTCGCAAATTGCTTATGCCATCAAACTGTTTTTTTAATATATCGATAAGATTTTCTTTTAGCCAATGCTCTTCATTTAATGTATCTAGCCAAGTAGGCAAATTAATATCTATTTCGCTAATAGGAAATTCAAGCAAAACTTTTTCTAGTATTGTTTCAATGTCAATTTCTCTTAGTTTGTCACAATCTATCGCCACAACTGGTACATCGTATTTTTTCTTTAGCTCTTTAGCTAAAATTATGCTCTCATTTGAATTTGGTTTATTAGTATTTAAAATTATGACAAAAGGTTTTCCTTGTGATTTTAATTCTGCAACAACTCTTTCTTCCGCTTCGATATACTCCTCTCTTGGAATATCAGTAACACTTCCATCAGTTGTCACTACAATACCAATTGTAGAATGTTCATCTATAACTTTTTTAGTTCCAAGCTCCGCCGCCTCTTCAAAAGGTATTTCTTGCTCGTACCACGGAGTTTTCACCATACGAGGCACATCGCCCTCCATATATCCTATGGCATTTCTTATGAGGTATCCCACACAATCAACCATTCGAGTTTTAAATTTTATATTTCCACCAACTTTAATTTCAACGGCTTCATTAGGCACAAACTTTGGCTCTGTTGTCATTATGGTTCTGCCGTTTGAGCTTTGTGGCAATTCATCTTTTGCCCTCTCTTTTTTATGTTCTTCACTAATATTAGGAATAACTGCAAGCTCCATAAACTTTTTTATAAAAGTAGACTTTCCCGTACGCACCGGTCCAACAACACCAATATATATATCGCCACCCGTCCTACCTGCAATATCTTGGTATATATTATAATTTTCCATATATATTACCCTCCTTTAAATATGTGTTTGTACACTCATTGTTTAGTAATATATATTTAAAATAAAAAATAATTATTACAAAAAGCAAAATGTTTTTATAATAATTATTTTAAAAAAGAACTAATAATTTAAAGCTTAAATCAAATTATTAGTTCTTCTTATATTATATTGTTCCTTTTATTTTTTTCTTCATTGGATTTTGCAATATATTTATTTCTCTATCTGTTGTATCAGTTGTTATAGTTGTGTCTTTTCCGTCTATCATAGTTGCAGTTCCCATACTTTCTGCCATTGCTAATTTTTCAAATTTTACTTTTTCATTTAACGCCTTAGCTTGCTTTATTGTATCTTTGTATACCTTCATAGTATTTTTTGAAATTGTTTCCCAGTTAAATTCTTTTACTACTTTTTCTCTAGCATTTTTTGCTATTTGCTTACATAGTTGGTCGTTAAACAATACTTCCAAAATAGAATCAGCAAGTGAATTTGGATTACCTGCATATGACTTCATTCCGTCAATTCCATGAGATACAATTTCATTTAATCCTCCGGCATCAGAAACAACTGTTGGAGCTCCTGCAAGCATACCTTCTAGTGCAACTATTCCAAATGGTTCATACAAACTTGGGAATGTTGCAACATCTATTGCCTTATACATCTTTGTTATTTGTACATCGTTTAAGTATCCTGTAAAATAAACTTTTTGCGAAATACCCAAATGTTCAGCTAAACCTTTTAATTCATCCATACAAGGTCCACGCCCAGCAATTACAAATTTTACATTTGGATAATTAGCTAAAATCTTAGGAGCAGCTTGGAACAAAATTTGTATTCCTTTTTCGTTTACAATTCTTCCTGCAAAGAAAACTATCTTCTCATGGTCTGCTGCATAGTTTCTTCTAAACTCCATATCTCTTTCTTGATTATCAAATTTGTTTATATTAATTCCGTTTGGTACAACATGAATATTATCAACTGGTTTGCCAAATAAATTTCGTATTTCATTTTTCATATATTGGCTATTGCAAATAACATTGCCTGCTTCGTATGTTAACATCCATTCAACATCATTTACATATCCTTGAGCTTTATCATGTATTCCCTTGTTTCTTCCACTTTCAGTTGCATGAATTGTAGCAACTAATGGTAATTTATATGTTCTTTTTAAAGTTCTAGCAGCGTAAGCAACAAGCCAATCGTGAGCATGCAAAACATCGAACTTTCCAAATTCTTTTATAACATCTGCAGCTTTCTCCACCATACAAAAATTAAGTTGCATTACCCAATCAATTAAGTTGTTTGCATTGATAGGATAATTTGCAACTCTATGTACAAATACATCGCCATCTTTTTCAAATTCTTTTGTGTCACCTTCTTGATAAGTTATTACATGAACTTCATGACCTTGCTTTGCAAAGCTGTGTGACAAATCATGCACAACTCTTGCAATACCTCCTACAATTCTTGGTGGATACTCCCACGAAAGCATCATAATTCTCATTACCATTTCCTCCTTAAAACTTTTATCTTGTGTCTATACACTTACGGAAATAAGTGTTTATCTCTCATACATCATAACTTAAAACAATTGTATACAAACTTTATTTTTTTGTAAATACTTTTAAAAAAAATAATAACTTTTTGTCATTTTTTATTGCTATTTATATTTTAATAGTATAAAATATCTCATTATAGTAGTGAAATATTGGTTATTCAAAAGATAAAAAATAAGGAGGCATATTTAAGTGCATTTATTAAAATCTGAGTATTATGATTTACCAACTAAATACAACCAAACTCTAATCAGATTATTAGTTCAATCTCCTAATCGCTTGTATGCATACTGGGAAGTTTCTGATAATACAATAAAAGATTTTTCAAACCATTTTGCCAACTATTCTGATTGTACTCCTGCTTTGAAGATTACAAACGATACAAATCATTATTCGTACATAATTCCTGTTGATCCTTTTACTAATAATTATTACATACAAGTAGAAGATACAGGTTGCAACTACAAAATAGAACTTGGCAGAATAAAAAATAATGAGTTTAAAAATATCTACACATCAAACAATGTAACGATGCCTGTATTTACTAGAAACTCTGAAGATGTAGCTAATTTTTCAGATGAAGTTATTTTTGGTAATTATTTATGTATTGCTGACAAAAAGAAAATTAAAGTATTTACTACAAAACAAAGTAGAACTTATTTTCAAAATCAAAATCATACTGATTTTGAAGGAAATATTACATCAAGCGATACACCAAAACCAATTGGAGGTTAAATTATGGCGTTTAAAGGATATTTAAATTTGATATTGCATGCTCATTTGCCGTATGTTAGGCATCCTGAGAGTGAGGAATATATAGAAGAAAGATGGTTGTTTGAAGCCATTTCTGAAACATATATTCCTCTTTTAATTTATTTTCAAAAATTAGTTGATGAAAATGTTGATTTTAGAATTACTATGAACATATCTCCACCACTAATTACTATGTTAAAAGATGATTTGCTTCAAAAGCGTTATCTTCAATATTTAATCGAGAGAATTTGGCTTGCTAGAAAAGAAATGTATCGCACAAAAAATAATAACAAAGAAGTTAATGATTTAGCTCAATATTATTTTTATAAATTTAAAGATTTTTATAAAATATATAAAAGAAAATATAATTGTGACTTGGTAAACGCTTTTAAGCACTTTCAAGATATTGGCGTATTAGAAATAATTGCTTGTCCTGCAACACATGGCTTTTTACCACTACTTAATGTAACACCAAATGCGGTGCGTGCACAAATATCAAATGGTGTGCAAGTTTACAAAGAAGCTTTTGGCAGACAACCTAACGGTATGTGGCTTTCTGAATGTGCATACATTCCAGAAATAGAAAGTGCATTAAACGAATTTGGAATTAAATATGTAATTTTAGAAACACATGGAATTACAAACGCTGTTCCAACTCCTGTATATGGCACACTATCACCAATCATCTCTCCTGATGGAGTTGTTGCATTTGGTCGTGATATGGAAAGTTCAAAACAAGTATGGAGCTCAATATGCGGTTATCCTGGCGACCCTCATTATAGAGAATTTTATAAAGATATAGGTTATGAAGCAGATTGGGAATATATTAAACCATTCGTATCTAAAAGTGGGCACCGTGTTGATACTGGACTAAAATACTATAAAATTACCGGCAAAACAAACGAAAAACAATTATACAAACCAGACGAAGCAATGGCAGTTGCTGAAATGCAAGCAGACCATTTTATATCATCAAGAATAAGTCAAATTAACTCAGCTGCACCAAATATGATTATACCGCCTGTTGTCACATGTCCATACGATGCTGAATTATACGGTCATTGGTGGTTTGAAGGTCCTTATTGGCTTTATGTTTTGTTTAAAAAAATACATTACAATCAAGATACATTTAAATTAATTACACCTTCTGAATATTTAAACCTTTATCCAAATATTCAAGAATGCAGACCAGCAATATCTACTTGGGGTGCACATGGCTATAATGAAGTTTGGATTAATGAAGGTAATGACTATATATACAGACACTTACATCATGCAGCAGAAAGAATGACTTATCTTGCAAATGTTATAAAAAATCCAACACCACTTGAAAGAAGAGCTTTAAATCAATGTGCTAGAGAACTACTACTTGCTCAAAGTAGCGATTGGCCATTTATAATAACTATGAACACAATGGTTGAATATGCACATAAAAGAGTAAAAGACCATGTTGGTAGATTTAATGCACTCGCTGACATGATAGATAAAAAAGAAATAAACGAAGACTATTTAGAAAATATCGAATACAAAGATAAAATTTTTCCTAATGTAGATTATTCTATTTATGCAACAAATAAAGGAATGTAGCTTTAAAAGTTACATTCCTTTTTTATTTTAGTGACTATTTTCTTAAAAGTTCTTTGAACATTCTTTGGGCATTTTTTCTAGTCTTAGTATCAAATATTTTTTCTAATTGTTTTTCCAAAATAACTATTTGCTCATTTCCAATCAATGATACTAATGCTTCTAGTTCAATCTGCTGATTAATATTTAATGTTTGACATTTTTGAAGCAATGTAAATGCTTGTCTTATCGTTAATCTATTTACAGCATCAATAATTTCTGGTGCAAGTGAAAGCTTGCTTGTGTTATCTTTAAAATAATTATCTTTTGGCAAGCTTCTTGCCTTGTAATAATTATCTAACATTATTTTTTCATACAATATAATGCCTTTAGTTTCGGCAAGCTCTGCAAAATCTTTTGAATTGTTTTTAGTTCTAGCAATTTTCTCATTTACCAAGCTCTGCTCCTTATCATTCTTTCCTCTTTCAACTATATACATAGCTTGTTCTAAAGATGATAATGGCTTATTCATATAATAATCCGTAATCAAAACTGCTTTTCGTTGCTGAAGTGTCTTAAATATCACATCATTTTGTTCAGATGCAGTAATGTGTTCAAAAATTTTCAAAAGCTTGCTTCCTGCTTTATCAGTTGCAATTAAAGTACCTAGCTTTTCAGAAATTAGTTCTTTTTCTTTTTGAATATAAAGACTAATTTCACGCTCATCATATTCTTCATTATTTAAAAATACATTTACGCTTTCGTGTAGCAATTCTACAATTTTGGTATTATACGAATTTAACTCTTGTATTGTTTCTTTTTCTTCTTTAGAAAGTGATATCATTTTTTCCAATCTCAAAAGATGTTCATCAGTAAATATACTTACTTCTGCTTCTGCTTCATTTTTAATGTCTTTCAAAGACATATCCTTTTCTTTTTCAAAAGTTATATCTTTTGTATTTGTTTGTACATCAACTACGGTCTTTTTCTTATTTGTAAACACTTGCGTTATCACATTTTCTTCTGCCGTTTCAGAAACAATTATTTCGTTTGGTACAAAATGATCCAATCTCCATATATCGTTATCTTCATATATAGCTTTAAGCGTAGCTTTTGGTTTAAACCTACTACCTATTTGAGCCAAAACTTTTTCACTTTCTTTTATCTGTCTGCCCGAGTCATCTTCATATTTTATAATTACATTTGCCTTTGCTTCTTGATAAGTCAAAGTAACTATATTTCCTATGCTACCTACTCTTAACTTTATAGGGTCAACGCTAAAGAAACTCCATTTTCTATTATCAGAACCAGTGATAATCTTTTCAATTCTTGGTATAAACTCTACTCCAACTTGCTCATTAAAATGATCATCTTCTTTTATCTTATCGCCCTCAACATTTTTATATCTTACCACAATGTCAGCTTTTGCAACTTCATAAACAAACTTAATGATATTGTCTTTCGGATTTTCCATAACCCTAATTGTTTCAGTCTTGTTGTTTACTAATTCCCATTGATTCTCTCTCTTATCTTTTATAAATTGAATTGGTTTTGCACTATACTCTTCTCCAACTTGGAGATGTACCGTTTCATCATTTCTTAATACATTTCCTTCAAAATCTTGATATTTAATTGTCACGCTACTATACACTTCTTCATAAGTTAGCTTTATAACATTTAAATTTTCAGTTGCACCAATAGGCGTTTCTCTAACCAAAATATGCTCTGGACTTGAAGACACAAATTTGTACATTTTTGAGTTTTCATCATTTACAGTATCATTTATATTTGGCTTAAAGTCACTTCCAAGTTGTGCTTTAAGTGTGGTATCTGCACATATAGGCTTTCCTTGTTTATTCAATATTTTTAATGTTACATCTACTTTCAAAGGTATATATATAAGTGTAATTATATTGTCCTGTTCAGCATCTTTTACTTCAAGTTTTTCAACATCTCTTTCCTTGTATTCCCAAACTTTCTTTTGCTCATCTTCAATTATGTTTTCAAATTGTGGCACATAAGTTGTACCAATTTGTACAAGTTTTCTGTTTGGTTTTTTTAGTCTTGTTCCATACTCATCTTGATATCTAAATGTTACCGAAGCTTTTTGTTCTTCATAAGTTAAGAATATAACATTTTCATTTACATTTTCGCTTACCAATATAGTATTTTTACTATTTGTATTATACATCCACTTATTGCCAGAGCTTCCAACTATTCTATCCATAACTTCGGCAGTATACTCTACACCAATTTGTGCCGAAACAATATCTTCTTTCTTTATAATTTCGCCTAAAGTATTTTGATATTTTATAGTTATATCTATAAGTTCTGGTTTATATTTTATATATACATTATTTTCATCAGAATTTTCTGAAACAATAATTGGTTCAACCTTATAGCTAGATGCAAAAATTTTAATATCATTTTTAGCACTTTGTATCCAATGTGCACCACTTTCGTCTACAAACTTATCTTCAATTTCTGCAATATATTTCTTGCCTACTTGCACCTTTGTAACTTTAGGTTTTATGATTTCTCTGTTATCCTTCATTGCAATATACCTATCGTATACATCTGCAAGATGCTCTTCATATACAATCTTAAATATATTTTTCTCGTCCTTATCAGATATAGTTACATTCATTTCATTTTTACCAAGTATCCACCCAAGTCCATCTTTATCTCGAATTTTCTCTGGTGCAACAATTTTAAATTCACTACCTATTTGTAAGCTTAATTCTTCTGACTTTTTAAGCTCATCACCATTTGAAGTTTCATAGTGGATAACTACATTAGTAAGTTTTTTATCAAAGATATGCGTAACAACATTCTTCTCTGTATTTTCTGAAATATCAATTCTTTCATTATCTATTTTTTTGTAGCTCCAAACTTTTCCAAAAGCATCTCTTGTTTCTTCAATCTTAGATGCGATAAAGACTGTACCAACTTGAAGCATCGTAACATGGTCTGGATTTATAGTATTTCCTGTTACATCAACATATTTTTGCGTTACATTAACTTTGTGTGGAATATACCTTAAAACAACCTCATTACTTTCCTCACAAATTTTTATACTTGCATTTTCATCGCCAGAATATATCCAAACTTTATTATTAAAATCTGTAATTTTATCTATTATTTCTGCAGTATAATTTGAACCAACTTGTACAGTTTCAGTTCGTTGCCTAATTATTTCGTTGCCATCTTTATCATGATATTTTATAACAACTTTTGTCAATTGTTTTTCATATGTGCAAACGATTTTATTTTTGTTAAAATCTTCTTCAACTTTTAGTGCCGTCGCTGTCATATTCTTTAATTTCCAGCCAAGCCCTGTGCTATCTTTTAATATTTCTAACCTTTTTATTGCAACATCGCTTCCGATTTGCTCTTCTTTCGCATAATCCTCTTTAATCTTTTGACCAATATCGTTATAATATTCAACCACTACTTTAGCTTTATCCGCTTCATAATTTAAAATAATTATATTTTCTTGCTCATTTTCTTTGGTAATGATACTCATTCCCGTATCGCCAATATATTTCCATTTACGCCTACTTCTGTCGATTAACTTTTGCTGAATATTTGGTGCAAACACTCCACCAAGTTTTGTATTTATAACAACATCATCAATTATCGATTTTGAGTCATCAATGTTAACACATTTTACTAAAACTCTTGCTTGTATTTCGTCATATATTAGATTAAATTTACTACCTTCTTTTACATACATCTTAGAAGGCTCAGTTCTAACTATCGACCATCTTTCGCCACTTGTTGATGTTACTTTATAATATTCATTATAATTTGTATATTCCATACCAAGTTGCAACTTTATATGCGTTTCTTCTTTAAGAGGCATTCCATTAACATTTTTAAACATAAGCACAACATCAGTAAGTTTTGGCTCATAATTAATATTCACTATATTTTCTTGTTCATATTCTTTAACCAACACTTCATTAATGTTAGTATTAGATATTTGCCACACTCTGCCATCTTTTCCTTCAAGCATTGGTATTCTTTCAGGCACAAACTTGCTACCAACTTGCATTGCATTAGTTTTACTTGGCAATAGTTCATTTCCTTCAACATCAATAAACCTTGAAATTACATTAGTCATAAGTGGCTCATACACATAAGAAATAAAATTCTTAGTTTCATCAGCATTAACTTTTAGCGTAACATCTGAATTAACGCCTTTCCACCAAAGTCCATTTATATCTTTTACTGCACCAATGCTCTTAGAAGTATATTCTGAACCAATTTGAAATTTTTTCACAAGTGGATCTTTTATAGTTTTTCCATTAGAATCCACAAAAGTAATTCTAACAATTGCAAGTGCCTTTTTATATTTAACAGTTATCAAATTATTATTTGAATTTTCGTCTACTACAATATCACTATTTTCTAATGAATCTAGCTCCCACCACTTTCCATATACATCAACAAAGCTTTGAATTGCCGTATATGAATATTTTTTACCAATCTGAGCAAATTCAACCAAGTCATCTTTAATCTTATTGTTATTTTCGTCAACAGTAGATATAACTATTTTTTCACGCACTGCGTCATATAACAAATTAATAACATTTTCTTCATTTTCTTTTACAAATACTGATGGATTAGACTCTTCTAAATACATCCAATGTAAATTGTCATTATCTATTATTCTTTCATCTATTTTGGCAACATATTTTTTATCAGCCTGTGCCATAACCATCTTCGAAGCTTTAACTTTATCTCCAGCTTTTGTTATATAATTTATTATAACTTCAGCTTTCTTTATATCGTACACCAAAGTAACAATATTTCTAGTTACATTTTCAGATACAATAAGCTTATTAGGTCTTACCTGGTACAAAGTCCATTCAACATTCTTATCATCAACTAAAATCTTTTCTTCACTTGAATTATAAGTAGAACCTACTTGCATTCTAAGCACTTTCTCTTTTGCTATTGGCACACCTTGCTTACTTATATAATTTATCTTAACATCAGTAAGCTTAGGAATATACTTAACCTCAATAACATTTTCTGAAGTAGTAACTCTAATATTTAAATTTTGATTACTATCACACACCCACTCTTTTCCCTGTTTATCATTTATAACAGGAATTATTTCTGGCGTAAAGATAGAATTTATCTTTTGCTTTATTATCGTATTTACCTTTAAAATTTCGCCATTTGAATTTACATACTTAACAACTACACTTCTCTCGTCAGTTTCTTGCATATTCTCTCTATTTTCTACGCCATTAGTAGGAATACCATAAAAAGAATTTGAATTTGAAAACTCCCCAACAATATTTTCTGGAGCAGTACCGTTATACATATTTACGCCTTTATTAAGTATTGCAGCATCTGGAAAATAAAAATTAACCTCAATACTTGGCACA
Source organism: uncultured Eubacteriales bacterium (assembly GCA_964602275.1). GTDB lineage: Bacteria > Bacillota > Clostridia > TANB77 > UBA1234 > RGIG6291. Next base: position 12,607 of record CAZRQF010000004.1, on the reverse strand, counting down.
GGCAAAAGCGAAGTACCCGTACTTTCCATATCTTCATACATATAACCTAATAATTGTTGCACACTTGAAACATCTATCATCGTTTCACGCTTTATTATAACGGCATACATATTAACATTAAAATCCGCAATAGATTGCTTTATCACTCTTTCGCCAGAAGCATCAGTATAATTTAATTTGTTTCCAACATTCGTCAAATCATCTTGAATATTTTCAACAAATCTATATCTATATTTTCTACCCAAATTATCTTCAATAGAATTATATAATAACTCCTCAAATTGCTCAGGCGATGTTATTAATTTAAACTTATATTTCAAAGGTTCTATATTGTCCGTATTGCCCGTTGCATACATTTTAATAAGATTAATTGACGGAACAATAAGCTCAACATTTAGTTTACTAACTATATCATAAACATACGCTTCAGAAACTTCATAACCTACTTGAAGTGAAAACTGCGTTGCCAAATCTTTTGCAATTTTCAAAAGCTTTTCATTATTATTTTGTAATAATTCGCCATATTCATTTTGAATATACGAATCATTTGCAGTATATATTGCGATTTCTTCTTGCCCTTTTCCATTATCTAAAAACCAAACATACGACGGTTTGTTAAGATAAAAATTTGGAGCATTTTGAATTTCATTTATTTTTAAATACGGATCATTTGAAAGTAGTCCTAGCTTTACACCATTGCCGGCATACTTAACTTTCAACACTTTCTGTGCCATTTCAATTTTATTTATTTTTCTATTTATATACTTTAAATCATAGTTTGTAATAGCTTCAGAAAATTTTGAAGCATTATCATATAACTTTATTTTTGGATTTAAATTTTCAAGCATTATCGCATCAAAAACAAACTCCGTCATAAGCACATGTATAATGTCTTGTGCTTTTATAGAGTTTAGTCTATTGCCCGCAGATAACGCTCCTAAATAATCACTTACAATTAAATTTCTTTCTTTTTCAAAAGCTTCTTCATAAGTCTTATTAGAATATTTTTGCTCTACATCTTTTGATGGTTTATATAGCATTACCTCTAATTCTAAGTGCATTGTTATGCCAATAATACAAAGTGGTTTATCTAACTCATAATCAGGAACCGTCATCTGTGTTCCGAAGAGCAGTTGTAACTGTTTTTAATTGTATGTTGCCATCAAATACAAATTTGCTTATCAAATGACCATCAACATCCAAGAAAAATCTTAATACTGATTCCGTAGGCTTTATAAACATACTCGCCTTTATATCAGATTCTGTTGCAGATTTATTATCTAATATAGACATATTAAATTCTCTCAATTTTGGTTCTATGAAACTTTCGGCATAGCCAAGTCCAACCAACTTATTCTTTAGTGCTTCTACAATCATTTTCTCACCCCATATTAATACTAATTCTATTATACACTACGCCACATTTTTTTCAATATTTTTACTTATAAATATTTAGTACATACTCTATTTCTTATTTTACGGAATAGTATGTTTTAGAATAAAAGAATAAAAAAAGATAACACTAAAAACACAAATATATATTTTAAAATAAAAGTACTTAATTCTTAAAAAGGAGGCACTATGTCAGCAAAATCAATTTTAATAAAGACTTATTCAAAAGAATTGTCTGAATTATTAACTCTGGAATTAAATGATTTAAAAAATATAAAATTTTTTTCAAAAAAAATAAACGGTTGTTATATCATAACAATAAAATGCAACAATTATTATTCTCATTTTAATTTTACATTATCACAATCATTTTATAAAAACTATATATTTCTATATTCAAATATATCAATCTTACTATCAGAAATTCTAATTAAATTTTATGAACAAAAACTTGCAACTAGATTTTTGTATTCACAATACTTTTACTTCCCACAAAAAATATTAACACAATTAACAAACATCTCGTCACTCGTTCTCGCAGAAGAACTACCAGATTATAAGCCAAACGAATTATACCTAATAAGAAAAGAAATTTTACTACACGAATTACTAGATAATTTCAAAAAAAGAAATCACTTAATCATAGAAAGTTTTATAAATTTTTCAGCACCATTTTATCACGAAACACTCGAATATATTTTAAGCACATCTATACAATTAATTTTGGCAAATCAAGACTTATTTCATTGACAAATTAGTCGCATTAATAGATAATATTATTAGTATTATCTATGGTTTACAAAGGAGGAAAATAAAGTGTATTTATTTGGGAAAATAAATGTAATGCCGCAGTTACCAGAAAGAATTTCTGGATTATCTGCACTATCTTCTAATTTATGGTGGTCATGGAACTCTTATGCATTAAGACTATATGACTACATTGATTCAGATTTATTTAAAAAGGTAAATAAAAATCCAGTTAAGTTTTTATCTCAAATTAATCAATCAAGACTAATAGAGGTTTCAAATGATTCAGAATTTTTAAAAGAATATGATATGGTAATAGAAAATTTTGAGGGGTATCTTAATCAAACTGATACATACTATGCAAAAAATTTTCCAAACGAAAAAGACAATAAAATAGCATACTTCTCAGCAGAATATGGTATCGACGAAATATTGCCTATATATGCAGGTGGGCTTGGAATATTATCAGGAGATCACTGTAAATCTGCAAGCGACCTTGGAATACCATTCGTACCAATAGGATTATTATATAAACACGGTTACTTCAACCAATTAATAAATAAAGATGGTTCAGAAACTTTTTTATACTCTGAAGCAGACATTGAAGATTTGCCAATACTTCCTGTATATGACGATAACGAAAACGAACTAATAATTAGTGTTGATTTTCCAGGTCGTATTGTATACTTAAAAGTATGGAAAATTAACATTGGAAGAATATCGCTATACCTACTAGATAGTGACATTGACACAAACAGTGAAATGGATAAACAATTAACATTAAAACTATACGGTGGTAATCAAGAAACAAGAATTTCACAAGAAATCATTTTAGGCATTGGTGGTATGAAACTTTTAGAAGCTTTACATATCACACCTACAATTTATCACATGAATGAAGGACACTCTTCTTTCGTAGTGTTTGAAGTTATAAAGCGTTTCATGAAAGAAAAAAATGTTTCTTTTAAAGTAGCAAAAGAAATGGCATCGGCGTGTACAATATTTACAACACATACGCCAGTACCTGCTGGAAATGACATATTCCCAATCGAACTTATGGATAGATATTTTGCAGCATACTTTGCTCAACTTGGAATTTCAAGAAACGACTTTTTAACTATGGGTTCTCGTGACAACAATATACCAACAAACGGTTTTGATATGGCAGTTCTTGCACTTAAAGTTGCAGGTAAGAAAAATGGCGTTAGCAAACTTCACGGTGAAGTTTCAAGAAAACTATTTAGTAATTTATGGCCAAATACAGCAGTAGATGAAGTGCCAATAACTCATGTAACAAACGGAGTTCACACATGTACATGGCTTGCACCTAACTTAAAACAATTATACAACGCATATATGCGTCCTTTCTGGCAAGAAAAAGTACACGAAGTAGACACATGGAACGACATAGACAACATTCCAAATGAAGAACTTTGGAAAACACACCAAGAACAAAAAATGAAATTAATAAATAGTGTAAGAGAAAATATAAAAAATCAACAAGTTAGAAACGGCGAATCATCAGACGAAATAAACGATATAAATAAGTTGCTTGACCCTAACGCTCTTACAATAGGTTTTGCTAGAAGATTTGCAACATATAAAAGAGCAGACTTAATATTTAGAGATATTGAGCGTATCACAAAAATACTAAATGACCCACAACGCCCTGTTCAACTAATATTTGCTGGTAAACCACATCCAGCAGATATCCAAGGACAAGAGCTAGTTAAGAAAATTTATAACATTTCTAAAATGCCACAATTTAAAAATAAAGTAGTTATATTAGAAAACTACAATATGTATGTAGCAAGATATTTAATTAGTGGTGTTGATGTATGGCTTAACAACCCAAGACGCCCACTTGAAGCAAGTGGAACAAGTGGCGAAAAAGCTGGATTAAACGGTGTAATAAACTTCAGTATACAAGATGGTTGGTGGTATGAAGGATACGACAAAACAAACGGTTGGTCAATCGGCGATGATACCGAATATACAAACTATGAACTACAAGATAACGCAGACAGTCAAAGCATTTATAATGTCTTAGAATCAGACATCATCCCTACCTACTACAACAAAAACCAAAATGGTTATAGTACAAAATGGGTTCAAATGATGAAAAACTCTATAAAAACTGTCGGCGGAGTTTATAATACAAGTAGAATGCTATGTGACTACTTAAACAACTTATATATACCTCAAATAAGACTTGCAAACTCAAGTTATGCAGACAAAGAAAAAGTTGAACAATTTTCAGAGTGGAAAAATAACTTGCTTTCAAACTGGAACAATATCACACTTACATCTCAATCAATAAATAGTGAAGTATCTATAAGTGCTGGAAATTCACTCGACTTATCTTGCACCGTATCACTTGGAAACATACCGCCTGAAAGCGTTACTGTTGAAGTATATTATGGCAAATTTATAAACGGAGAAAAAATCTTAAATAGTGCATTTAAAGAAATGACACTTGCAAATGATTTAGGCAATTCAACATATGAATACAAAACTTCTATCACAATCGATAACGGTGGTAACTATGGTTATACATTTAGAGTATTGCCAAATCACGATATGCTAATAAGCAAACATGATATGTCGTTAGTAAAATGGCTTGAATGCTAGCATTTTACCAAAAGTGTAAATCAAACTTACACTTTTGGTAGTTTTTATTTATAAAAATATAGAGGTGATTATTTTGAGAAAAACAAAAATTGTTTGTACATTAGGTCCAGCAGTAGATAATTATAAAACACTTGCAAAATTATGTACATCAGGAATGAATGTTGCAAGATTTAATTTTTCACATGGAGATTATGAGCAACAAGCAAAAAGAATTGAACTATTTAAAGCAGTCAGAAGTGAACTAAACTTATATATACCAATGATGCTTGATACAAAAGGTCCAGAAATAAGAATTGGAACTTTTAAAGAAAAAATCGTAGCACTTATGAACGGTAGCGATTTTACATTAGTACATGACGAATGCGAAGGCGATGAAACACATGCATATGTTAATTATCCATTCTTAGCTAGTGATGTACAAATAGGCACCAAAATTCTAATAAATGACGGACTTATCGAATTAGAAGTAACTGAAATTATTGATAAAGATGTTAAGTGCAAAGTTATACATGGTGGAAATCTTACAGACAGAAAAAGTGTAAATATCCCAGGGCTTGTATTAAACTTACCACTACTTACAAAGAAAGATGAAGAAGATATAATATTCGGAATAGAAAACGGCTTTGATATCATTGCCGCATCATTTGTAAGAAAACCAGAAGATATTTTAGCAATTAGAGAAATACTAAAAAAATATAATGCCGAACACATAAAAATAATTGCAAAAATAGAAAATCATGAAGGCGTAGAAAACTTTGATAAAATTTTAGAAGTTGTAGACGGAATCATGGTTGCTCGTGGAGATTTAGGAGTTGAAATACCGATAGAAGAAGTACCACTACTTCAAAAAGAATTCGTAAAGAAATGCAACAATAACGCAAAAACAGTCATCATAGCAACTCAAATGTTAGAGTCTATGGTTACATCACCAAGACCAACAAGAGCAGAAGTTAGTGACATCGCAAACGCAATCTTAGATGGTGCTTCTGCAATAATGTTATCTGGAGAAACAGCTGCCGGAAACTTCCCAATAGAATGCGTAAAAACTATGGGAAAAATCGCCGAATCAGTTGAAAACAATACAAACTATTGGGAATGCTTTTTAAACTCAGAAAAAGGCTATTTAATAAACAATAGACCAAACCTAATAGTTGGTCATGCACTATGTGAAGTAGCAATGCAAGTACATGCACAAGCAATATTCTCCTTATCTTCACATGGTAACACACCAACAGCACTTTCATCATTCAAACCAGAATGTCCAATTTATGCAATAACAAGTGACTTACGCACCGCTTCACAACTAAACTTAGTATGGGGCGTTACTCCAATACTAGTAGACTACTCAGAATCAGCAGAAAAAATGATACACGAAGGTATAGAAAAAGCATTAACATATGGCTTTGTAAAAGCAGGTAACACAGTAATCATCGGTGGAAGCGACACACACGACAAATCAGGTTTTAGATCTAAAAAAACACTAGGTGGAATATATGTACTATAAAAATATAATTAGATAACATATGATTTATATTTATTGTTACTATAAGCAAAAAACCGTTGCAAAATATGCAACGGTTTTTTTATTAGAAATTAGTATTAAGACCACTAATAAGTGCTTCTCTAAGCGGCGGCAAATCATGCACAGTAACACGCTTACATTTTTCTGCCTTTTCATTAAAAGGAGTATTAATAAGCATCCAAAATTTGTCGTCACCAATCTTGGTCACTTTGCTTTCAAGCACATCACGGTAAAGCCTTAAAATCTCGGCAATCGAAACAAGTTTTGCGTTCCACTTAGTAAAAATCTCTCGCTTTTCTGTCGTCGAATCAGCCAAGATATACCTCACAAGGTCAAGCGACTCCACTCTGCCTGCCGGTCCATCAAATTCTTCGTCATTTGCTAAAAACACAACAGCGTTTTTCATGATTTCATTTTCAAATGGAATTTTCTCACCTTTTGAAAATTTAATCACTTGCTCTTCTCCATTTTCATAAATGAAAACAACCTTTCCAATATCCGTGTCCATAAGCATCCAACCAAAGCTAGTCTGTTCAAGGATCCGTACCATAGTTACCATTCCTTTCATAGTAAAGTATTTTGACATCCATATTATACCATTTGCTATTCAAGTTGTCAAGCATATGTAAACCTTTTTGTTATTTTTTTACATAAAAACAGTGCTATCTCTAGCACCATTTTTTATTTTCTACCTATTATTGCAACCACAATCATTGCTATTATTATTATTATTATTGTTACTATTATTTCCCGAGCCACATGTCATATTATTATTTTGCATATTACTCATATAAAAATTCCTTTGAGCAAGCTTTTCTTGAACACTTCTTAAAGCTTCACCAAATCGTTGAAAATGGACAACTTCCCTTTCTCTTAAAAATCTCAACACATCTATAACATCTGGGTCATCAGCCAAATCAATCAAATACTCATATGTGCTTCTCGCCTTTTGCTCCGCCGCCAAATTCTCAGTTAAATCCGTAATAGGATCGCCTTTAACTTGTAATGCAGCTGCACTAAACGGAATACCACCTGCCGATTGCGGATAAACTGATATGCCATGGTCTGTATAATATGCGCCTAAACCTTCTTGTTTTAATACTGCTGGCGAAACGCCTTTAGTAAGTTGATGCACCAAAGTACCTACCATCTCAAGATGACCTAGCTCTTCTGTGCCTATATCTGTAAGTGTTGCCTTTGTCATTTCAGTCGGCATACTAAATCTCTGACTTAAATATCTTAAAGCTGCACCAAGTTCGCCATCAGGCCCACCATATTGACTTATAATAAATTTAGCCATCTTAGGATTGGCATTTTTAATATTTATAGGATACTGCAATTTTTTCTCATAACCCCACATATACTACACCATCCTTTCCCATGGCCAAGGATTTTCAATCCATTTCCATTCACATTCACTTGCACCATTTGCAATACTAAGCGGGCCATAACTTTTTTCATAACTATTCTTAGCTTCTTTAGCATCTTCTAATAGCTCTTTGTACAAACATAGTGCCTCCTCATCAAAAGGATGCGTATCCAAATAAAGTACCATATCATATAAGGCAAAATCATACTCCATAACTTTTTTTAGCATACACTCTCTACTCTCCATAGTTAGTCCTCCTCCTCGCAAGTTTTTGTATTCTCCAAATAATTAATTATGCACTGTGACTGATTTGGAGCATAACTGCTCACAAGCTCTGGAAAAAGTGTGCCATTTTCCAACGCCTCAGACGGATCAAAAATTTCATCTAAATATTGATAAGGCACATAACTATTAGCAAGCTGCGGACTTTCTGGCATAACCGGTAAATTTCTGCACTGTCTACAACGACTGCATTGGCAATTATTGCAGCGAGTGCCTCTATATCTCGTGTACATAAAAAACCTCCTTGTAAAAGTAATTACACTATAAAGTATGACACCATGTACCAAAATGTTACTTTTAAAAAACAAAACTACAAAATAACTTTCAAATGCAACAAAAAAAGAGCCACTTTAAACAAGCAGCCCTTTTTATTTACATTCCAAGTCCCATTTTGTGTTTCATATCAAAAAACTTATCTTTTGCCATTTGAGTTACCACATCTCTATTTTTAGCTAGTATTCTTTCTATTTCATTTGTTTCAACCAACTCTTTATATTTTGCTTGAATTTTACTTACCTCTTCAAGTACAACATTGGCAACCTCTTTTTTAAACTCACCATAATTGCTATTTGCAAATATATTTTCAGCTTCTTCAATCGTCTTGCCAGTCAAAGCTATATATATATTTATAAGATTTGATATTCCTGGTTTATTCTCTGGATCATATTTTACTTTCATTTCAGAATCTGTAGTTGCAGACATAATCTTCTTTCTAATTACCTCTGCATCATCTAATAGCAAAATTACACCCTTTTTATTTTCCGCTGACTTACTCATCTTCTTAGTCGGATCTTGTAAATCCATTATCTTCGTTCCAGAAGTTGAGATAAGTGGCTCAGGTATTTTAAAAGTTTCACCAAACTTATTATTAAACCTTTCTGCAATATTTCTTGCAAGCTCTACATGTTGTTTTTGGTCTACACCAACAGGAACATAATCAACATCATATATCAAAATATCAGCTGCCATTAAAACTGGATATGTTAACAAACCAGAAGTAAAGTTTTGGCTTTTTCTACTCTTATCTTTAAACTGTGTCATTCTACTTAATTCACCATAATATGAATTACACTCTAAAAGCCAAGAAACATTAGCATGATATTCATTATCCGATTGGATAAAAATCTTATTTTTATCTGGATCAATACCACATGCTAAATAAATATTTAATAAACTTTTAATATTTTCTCTTAACTCCACAGGATTTTGTGGAATAGTAATAGCGTGTAAATCAGCTATAAATATATATGAATCATACATCTCTTGATATTTTACAACCTGCTTTATCGCCCCAATATAATTACCAAGTGTGATACTTCCAGTAGGTTGCAAACCTGTTAATATTCTTTTTTTATCACTCATCAAAATTCCTCCTAATCAATTTTATTATTTTCCATCATTTTAATTGCACATTTAATACCATCTACTGCCGCAGTCATTATACCGCCCGCATATCCTGCACCTTCTCCGCAAGGATATATACCATCAATATTTGCCAAAAACTTCTCATTTCTAAGAATGGTAACTGGTGAGGAGCTTCTAGTTTCAACGCCTGTTAATATAGCATCTGGATTTGCAAATCCACTTATTTTAGTATCAAAATACTTTATCCCATCTTTTAAAGTTTCTGATACAAAGTTAGGTAACAAATCATTCAAATTTGCAAATGTAACTCCCGGTTTATATGTAGGTTTTATTTCGCCAATATAATTAGTAACCGAACCATTTAAAAAATCCTCCACTCTTTGAATAGGTGCATTATAATTTTTACCACCAAGTAAAAAAGCTTTTTCCTCTAACTCCTTTTGAAAATACATTCCAGCAAGTGGAGATGTTCCCTCAAAATCCTCAGGAACAACATTAACTAATAAAGCACTATTTGCATTTTCGCCATTCCTTGCAAACTTACTCATCCCGTTTGTAACAATAGTATTCTCTTCACTTGAAGATGCCACAACTTCTCCACCGGGGCACATACAAAAAGTATAGCACGAACGCTCTTTACCATGATATGCAAGCTTATATTCAGCAGGTGGCAAATCTAATTTCGTTTTCTCGCCGTACTGAGCTTTATTTATCATATCTTGCTTATGTTCAATCCTAACGCCCACCGAAAAATTTTTTCTTTTCATTTCTATATTCTTATCATAAAGCTTTTCAAAAGTATCTCTCGCACTATGGCCTATTGCTAAAATAACATTATTCGTCTTAATAATATATGTTTCATTTGTTTCAACGCTTCTAAGCATTACTTCACTTATCTTACCATCTTTAGTGCTAAAATCAACAAACTTAGTATTAAACAAAACCTCGCCACCGTAAAAGCTCAATTTCATGTCTAATATTCTTTACGATATTAACTAAATTATCTGTACCAATATGAGGCTTACTCGTATAAAGAATCGCTTCTGGAGCACCAAACTTATAAAAAAGCTCCAAAACTTTATTGCAATAAGCATCATTCACACCCGTAGTAAGCTTACCATCTGAAAAAGTTCCTGCTCCGCCCTCGCCAAATTGCACATTCGAAAGTGTATTAAGTATAGCCTCTTGCTTAAAAAGCTCCACATCATTAGTCCTTTCTTCAACACACTTTCCTTGTTCTATCAAAATAGGTCTAGCACCATTTCTAGCCAGCGTATATGCAGCAAATAACCCAGAAGGTCCAGACCCCACTACTATTGGCCTATTATCAAATTTTGACTTAAAATCAACCTCAATCTTCGCAAAATCTTTTTCAAGAACTTTGGCTAAATTAGAGCATGACTTTTTATTTTTACATTCAATATCAATCGTATAAACAAAATGCACATCATTTTTATCTCTCGCATCAATCGATTTTTTATAAACACGCCAATAATCCACATCACTTCTCGGAATATTAAACTTTTTAAGTGCTCTTAATAAAACTTCGTCATTTGAAATATTTTCTCTTATCTTTATATTATTAATTCTATACATAATCTAAAGCCATCCTCCTCTCTTCTTATCTTTAAGTTTTTTCATAATTATATTATAACTTTAATATAATTTCAATGTAGGCTATAACACGCCATAAAATAAAAAAGCACATGTATAAGTTAATCATCACTCATACATGTGCGTTACTTTTAAAAATCAAAGCACGACAAAAACCGCATGGGTGACTTTACTCCCATACGCTCCACCATCTATTTAAATTCATGCTTATACAAATTTTCATATCTACATCTCCTAATAGGATATATTATATGATACCAAGCAAATATTGTCAATAGTTTGCTTCACAGAATTGGTTGACATATTATCGCACTTATGTTACAATATAACTGTTTCAATTTTTAATATAACTCGACCGACCAGCCTCGAAAGGAGAAATTTGCATGATTGATCTTCGCAAGCTTCCTAAGAACGGTGACATTTGGCAAGTCGAAAAAATCAATTGCGGTAGCTATACCACCGTAATTACCCGCATTCACCACAAAGATGGCAAAACTACCACCTATGTAACAAAGAAACTCAAGCCCAAGCCTAAGATTAAAGGCTTCTTCTAAATTTACGATAGGAGGTAAATGACACTATGCGCAAAACTTTGGCATCTGACATTAAATCTCAGCTTACCGAGCGTGAATGGCAAATCGTTTCATACTATGTTACGGTAGCCGAAATCACTGAAAAACGTGGCGATACTGCAGTTGCACACAGAGCACTTAAAGATGCAATTGCAATTGCACTTTCCAACAATATGGAAAATGTAGCAAAAAAGATAGCAAAATATTTGTAATCTAAGTAAAAAAACATATTAAAAAAATCCCAGCTTTAAAACTTAAAGCTGGGATTTTAAAATTTTTACTCAAAGGTTATGTGAAAACAACTGAATAAGTCCACCAACGCCATCTCCCGCAGGAGTATAAACATTGAGCTTAAACCGATGCACAATATCCTCCACAATATAAACCGCAATTTCAAACACATACACATTTTCATTGTACTTCACTTGATACTCACGAATATACCTAACCTTTTGCTCAGGCAAATAGAACACTTCATTAAGCATTACCTCGACATCCTCGCCAATGAAAATGTCTGGCACACGCCTATTGTGATCTTTAGACTTTTCATCAAAATCATAATTGCTCCAAACTGTCCGCAAATTACTCAGCAAAAACTTTGCTTCATTAACTAAGTTAGCATTTTTCAACATAAACAGCCCCTCCTTCAAATAGTAGTCGGGTAACAAAAACTATTCTTTGACAGTCATATTTTAGCAAATATAGAGCCATTTGTCAAATATATATAAGTTTTTGATTGCATAAACTTTTTATGGGATAGAGCACCAACATATTTTTATTATGCATACAGTATATTCTTTAAAAGTACATACATTATTCTTAATATTTGTATATTAGAATAACTAAAAGTACATACACTTCTTAATATTTGCCTAGCGGTATAATTAAAAGTGCATATATTCCTTTTAACATTTGCCTAATAATATAATTTAAAGTACATATATTCCTTCTTAACATTTGCCTAATAGTATAACTAAAAGTACATACATTCTTCTTAATATTTGTTTATCAGTATAAGTAATAATTTGTTCTTTACACAACAAAAAAGCAACCTAATCCGGTTGCTTCTCTCATTTAAATCTGGCAAATCCCTATCTTCACAAGGGGCATCCC
>CAZRQF010000003.1:0-47624 GCA_964602275.1 uncultured Eubacteriales bacterium | reverse complement strand
ATATTACATCACATATAAAATATCAAATACTTTTCTATATATTTTTGAAAATATTATCTGGCAAATTTCTTTCAAAATTTTATAAGGTATCTTTTCAAAACATAATTCTAATTATTAAATATGCCTATCAATCTCTAATAATTTATAAATCAAATCAATATTTTCTTTGAAATTATCTCTTATCATCGTGCAATATGGAGAACCATGGCTCATAGCTTTATAAATGTCGTCTAATGATGAGAAAATGATTGTTTTTATTTCTTCATTCTCTTTAGCTTTTTCCAAATAATTGATTGCAATGTTTAAGCGTTCTTGTATTCTTAGCACTCTTTCTTTTCTAAATTTTATTCTTGTATCATTGTTTAATTGCACTAGTTCAATCATTGTATCTCCAACTTTATTTTTCCCTAACGCTTCCCAATTTCTATAATATATATATTCTTTAGGATCAACCAATGTTGGATCTATATAGCATTCTTCATATTTATCACCTTTATTTTTATTACATATTTCGCAAGCTAAATGCAAATTATCATAATCAAAACATAATTCTGGATACTTGCTTTTCGGTTTGAAGTGTTCGATTTGCCCGTAAGAAGTCACTCCTACATCACCTTCACAGTACATACAGCAATCCGAATACATCTCTTTTAAATTTTTAAGCGTATCGCCTCCTAGTTTTGTAGATTTAAAATTTCTCCACTCTTTATTTATGTCGACCTCAGGATTCTTAGACAATTTTTTGTTCCATTCATTACTTTTTTTCTTTAGTTCCTTTGGTGGAACATTTCTCTCTATTTTATGCATTTTCATCACCAGCCAATTGTTCTAACTTTTCTTTTAATTTTATAGTATCTTTTTCAAATTCTATCATTGCAATATCAGGGTCATTTGGATCTAAATATTCGTTTATCTCTTCTTGTAATTTTTCTAATCTCTCTTGCTCTTCTTTTGTATTTTTTGAAGAATTGAAAAATAATCTTCTAAACTCTTTAATATCTGATTCCATTTTCTCATTTCTTAATGTTTTTAGTTCGAATAAAGAAATTAAAATTTCCGAAACCGTTCTTCCATATGAGCCTTCGATATTTTTAACAACAATTTTACCATTTTCCCTTTCCAAAACCCTTATTTCATCTGGCAATGTCGAAGCTGCAATATGAGGTGAATGCGTTGAAACAATATATTGTGATTTATTGTTTATATTTTTATAAAAATCCAATATTCTTTGTTGCCATTCAGGATGCATACTTGTCTCCGGCTCATCCAATAAGACAATTGTATTATCTTTAAGATTTTGTAATAAAGACCCACCTCTAAAAAATATTTGTTTTTCTCCAGCGCTTAAGTCTTCTACTTTAATGATTTCGTTATTTTCTTTAATGCGAAATTGCGGTTCATAAGTATTATTATCAATTCCTATAAACTCTTTATCATCAAAAAAATTATTATATAATGTCTTAAATTTTTCAATTCTAGTACCTTTTTCTCTATTTCCTTCCGCAATATCATTTAAATCTTTATATTTTTCATTAACAAGAAATTGCTTCAATTGTTTGCTCATTCTTACAGAATCTAATATTATTTTTTTATCTTGTTCTCCATCTAGTTTTCCAGCACCTTCTAATTCAACATTCATAAAGTTGACCTCCGTAGGTGCATATATTAATTTATCCAAATTTAAATATTTTCCTAAATCATCCGTACTTTTTCCGTCAAAGATAATTTCAATGGTATTGTTCTTTCTTTCTACTTTAATGCTATGAACAATTTCACTTTCAGTCACTTTCATTTCTACAAATGTAAATTCCTTATCCTTTTCAAAATAAAGTATATTTTCCAATAATATATTATTAATTGTCTCTAATATTGTTGTCTTTCCTGTACCATTAAGCCCTACCATCACTGTTAAATTATCATTAAATTCCAAATTAAAATCTGTAAAACCTTTAAATTTATCAATATATAATGATTTTATTCTTAACACTATCTTCATCGCCTTCCTTTAAATTAAAATTATGATTTTAGCTGATTATATCATAGTTAAAATAACATTTCCATATTTTTGTACACAAAGTATGTTATATAATGTGCACACTTCTATAACATATTCCCATTTTTCATTTGTTCAAATATTTCTTCTTCTATTTCTGATAGTTTTCCTTCATTTCCCATTTCTAACTTTTTATTTATATATTCATTCTTTACTAAGATACATTTTATATCTTTATTTAACTGCTCATCCTTAAATATATATTGTCCATTGTATAATTCATCCATTCTTTTAGTAACATTATCCATTAAATCATAATTTAACTTGCTATATGCTTCATTCCAGTCTTCACACAAAACTTTTAATTCATCTTTTGCATCTAACTTTAAAATTTTTTCTATTTGTTCCTCAAAATTTCTATTAAATATTTCAATAGCATCTTTTTTTATTTCTAAAAAGATGTCATTTGATATGTTTTTTTCGGTTTTGTATTTTTCTAAATCATTAATAAGAGTTTCACTAACATTTTGCTTTATTTCATTTACAGTTTTATCTGATGCAAAAGCCCCCAAAGTATCTGCTTTTTGATACTTGTCGTACACCTCATTTAATAGCTTACCACTAACTCTACTAAAATCTGAATCGTCTAAAATAATATTCATATTCCATTTATTGTTTAACGAGTTTTCGGTTTTTGTTATTGCATCAAATAAAACATGATACACGATTTCTGGTTGTTTAAGATATTTATTATAAACACAAAAATCATTTGCTGATTTACTATTTAAGATATCAAATGTTATTGACAACTTTTTCAAATCATTTATTGAATCATCCAAATCTATTCAAATCACCCCATTCGTATTACAATATAAAATTAATTGGAAAATTTTGTATAGAAATATACAAGAAATATCAAAAGAATCGAATAATTTTTATATATCACAAATAAAGTTAAAATGCAACCTTAAATTTAAAAGTAAATTCCGGCAGTAGACTAAGCGGAATTTACTTTTACTTTATCCAACCTTTATATGTATATGCACTTATTCAATTTAAATGAGTATATTATAGTTTCTTTTACTTGTTATTTCTTTACTTCTCTATGAACCTGTAGATTTATATGACTTAAGTCCAAAGTTCCAAATTTTAAATGCAAAGAATAAGAATATCAAAGTAGCAAATGGCAAGAAACCGTACCAAGCTTTTGCTCCTGCTTTATCAAGGAAATATAAAGCGGGATAATAGTTAATACATCCAAAAGGAATTATGTATGTAAAAATAAAAGCAAACCATTTTTTATAAATACTTATCGGATATGAGGCCACATCTCGTCCACCGTCAGATATTATGTTCATTGCTTCCATTCCCTCTATTGTCCAAAATGAGAAAGAAGCTTTCAAAAGTAATATTGAAAAAAATAAAATCATTGACCCCAAAATCATAAATGCTAAAACAAAAACCTTATACACCGACCATTCAATATCCACTTTAAAAATTGCATATATCAAAATTATTGTATATTCAATTAATCTGCCAATTTTTGAAGTTTGAAAATTCGAGCAAAGCACTTGAAAAGTTATATTTCTTGGTCTTACCAAAATTTGATCTAATAATCCACGCTTCACTTCTTTATAAAAATGATCTAATCCTCTGCCAAACATTTCCGTGATAACATGTCCAAAACAAGCAATACCAAGTAATAACATTAATTCATTTAAATTCCAGCCATCTATTCCTCCAAATTTATCAATAAGAATGACTACCCCAATAAACGAGAAAAATGAAGAAAATACAGAAGCAATCATACTTAAAATAAAAGATGTTTTATATTCTAATTCGCACTTCATAAACATCCAAATTGATTTAAAATATAATCCCATTTTTCCCCCTCCTAACCGCCATGAATTACAAGCTTTTTAGCTGAACGATTAATCAATCTACTTCCGCAAAAAACAATTACTGCAAGCCAAACCAACTGAATTATCACACTAACCATGCCTTCGCTAACCGATATATTTCCTGTGTAAATTCTAAATGGCAAATCAAAAGACAGTCTAAACGGCAATAGATAGCATATTTTTTGAAGAAATTCTGGCATAAGTGGAATCGGTATAACACTTCCAGCAAAAAACTCCGCAATTACAGCATACACATTGAATAATCCTCTTGAAGAGGTTGTGTAAAACATAATTACATATATAAGCATTGCAATTCCTACAGTTAATAATGCACCTAAAACTAATGTAAGTAAAAACAATATAAATGACATAAAAGATGCTGGTGCAGAAAGATTATATGGTGCTGGCAAGAAAATGCTTACTAAAATAATCGGCAAACATCTTAAAATTGTTCCAGCTACTTTATTTGCACATAATCTAGAAAACCAAATTCCATAAATCGAAACAGGTTTAGTAAATTCATAAGCAACGCCACCAGTTATAATCGAATCACTTATATCGCTATCTGCACAACTAAATCTAGTAAGCAAGAAAAATGATTGGCCAAGCCAAACATAAGAAATTAGCGAGTCTAAATCCATAGAAATTGAAATGTTATTTCTGTAATATGCATCATAAATCATTATAAGCATCATTCCCCAAAAAAACTGAGTTAAAATGCCAGCTATCGCAGAAAACCTATATTGGAGCGCCACATTAAAACGCAATTTAAAATAAGATAAATATATGTTCATTTTCTCGCCTCCTAACTCAATTGCATTTCTTCATACATCTTGGCGATTACTTCTTCAATTGGCGAGCTTTCAATTTGAATATCTAAAACATTTACTTGCTTAGTTAGCAAACTAATTACATCTTGCAATTTAATTATATTTGAATTGAATTTTAAAACTGCTCTCTGCTCATTTCTTTCAACGACTTCAACATTATTTATGTTTATTCCGTTAGTTGTGTATTCGTACTGGACACTCATAATAAATTTTGAAGAATACTGTTTTCGAATTTCGTCTAAGCTTCCGTCATAAAGCTTTTGCCCCTTGCCAATTAAAATAATTCTGTTGGTTAATGCTTCAATATCTTGCATATCATGCGTTGTGAGAATTACGGTTGTGCCATTTTCTTTGTTTAAATCTTTAACAAATTTTCTCACAGCAATTTTAGAAACCGCATCTAAACCAATAGTCGGCTCATCTAAAAACAATATTTCTGGTCTATGAAGTAATGATGCCGCAATTTCACATCGCATTCTTTGACCTAAACTTAATTGCCTTGTTGGGGTATTAATAACCTGACTTAAATCTAAACTTTCTATAAGTTTTTCTCTGGTAATTTTGAATTCCGAATTTGGAATTTTGTAGATATCTTTTAAAAGATAAAATGAATCATCGGGTGGAACATCCCACCATAATTGAGAGCGTTGACCGAACACAACGCCAATGTTTTTTACATATTCTTTTCGCTCTTTGTAAGGAACTTTACCATTTATAATGCATTCACCGTTTGTTGGAACAAGTATTCCGCACATAATTTTGATTGTTGTTGATTTTCCAGCACCGATTAGGACCTATGTAGCCTACAATTTCTCCTTTGTTAATGTCAAAAGAAACATCTGTAAGTGCATGAACTTCTTTGTAATCTTTCTTGAAAAAAGACTTGATTACATCTTTAGTTGAAGAACTTCGAGTTGCCACTTTGAATGTTTTAGAAATATTCTCCAGATGTATCATGAAAAACACCTCCTTAAAATCAAGTTGTAGCCTTTAAATTCTGTCGAAACTATGGCGACAGTTTATAACAATTTTTTACACTTGTCAATAAAAAAAGAAATACCTATCATTAATAAAAAAAGAAATACCTATCATTAATAAAAAGAAATAACTATCATTAATAAATTTCTATGTTATGTTACTTAAGAATGTAACATTTGGCTCTTTTCTATGGTTTTTTGTGCTTTTGAAATTGTGTTCTCTATTGCTTTGTTTAGCTCTTCCATTGTGTTGTAATCGCTTATGTATATGTTGTAGTCTGCTTTTCCGCTAAAATTAAGCAGCCTCTATTCCGTGTTAAATATCCAGCCTTTTCAAAATCGTCTGTATATCCAAATTTTTCTTCTGCTCTTTCTATATGTAACTTATCTTTTTGACTAGTGTATTCATATTCAGTATCTTTTAATATATCAGGATTATTAGTTGGAGTTGTGTTGTCTACTGATTTTACTTGTTTAGCATTAAATATTACATACGAATTGCCTCTGCTGTATACTTCTTCGCCATAACCGCCCATACCCCCTTCGTCTAAAATTAAACCATCATAATCATAGTTATTTTCTATTAGAAATTCTCTTAAATCTTCTCCCTCTGTCCAGTCAACGCTTTGTATTTTGTCATATTCTGTATCTGATAAATACGGATTGATGCCTAGTGCATGATTACCTTTTATATATTCGTTTATATAAATATTTCTTGCTTCTGCATTGTTAATATCGAATGGTTTTTTTATGTTTAAGTACACTTCATATGTTTTAGGTGTGGCACTTACCTTGCCTGCACTTATACTACTTGCCCCTGAGTTTTGATACATATCAGCATACTCTTTATTGCTTGTGAAATAACTTCCATCTTTGAACACAGTAAATTCTCCATTAGGTGTTCCATGGTACATTGTTAAAAGATTACCATTTTCATCTCTAACCTTGCTATCCTTAAAGTACTCTTGTTGCTCCTTAGTTAATGTTCTACCTTGGTTGTCTGTTTTAGGCAAAGAAAAAGAACTAGAATTTTCTAGCCCTTGTGTATTATTTCCATTATTTTACATATACTGGTTATTGACAGTGCTATCTGTTGATGGTATACTTTGTTTAGAGATTGTTGCGGTGCTAAAGCCCGTACCTTTCTCTTTTTTTGTTCATATACCTTTTCAAATACATTATTTTTTATGTTATGTTTTATGTAATCATTCAAGTTTATATTGTTTTGTGCCTGATAGCCATAAACGGTTTTTACTCTATTAGTATCTAATGTTAAATTATTCACTTTTGTAGTAGTTTCTATTTCGATAGGCACAACGATATTATTGTTATTACTATCTTTTACTACAGTTAAAATCAAGTAATTTCCAGTATTTTTATTTCTAAATATAGCTCTAGGGTCATCTAAACTGTCTATTGCCTTTATATATGTTTCTTTCCCTAAACCGTGATAATGGTCTCTGCTACTAATTTGTAATCCCAATTCTCGTGCTTCGTTATCTGTTAATATGTTTTTTCTTATATGAGATGGATTTTCATACATTGGTAAATTTTTTACACCATTTTGTACTAAAACATCAGGTGTGAAATCTCTTAATTTAATGGGATTTCGTTCACTTACATTGCTTAACACATTATCCAAATCATCACTTAAATTTTTACTAATATGGTAATTATTGCTTGGCTCAGTAACATTAGTATCAACATCATTACTTGGCGTTATTTTCTTTGACTGCAATGTTTGGCTCTTTTCTGTGGCTTTTTGTGCTTTTGAAATTGTGTTCTCTATTGCTTTGTTTAACTCTTCCATTGTGTTGTAATCGCTTATGTATATGTTGTAGTCTGCTTTTCCGCTAAAATTAAGCAGCCTCTATTCCGTGTTAAATATCCAGCCTTTTCAAAATCGTCTGTATATCCAAATTTTTCTTCTGCTCTTTCTATATGTAACTTATCTTTTTGGCTAGTGTATTCATATTCTGTATCTTTTAATATATCAGTATTAGTAGTTGGATTAGTGTTGTCTGTTTTAGGTAAAGAAAAAGAACTCTGATTTGAGTTCTTTAAGTTTTTCTTTTCTCTATTAGTTCTTTTGTTTTGTAAGCTACTTGTCTGTTGGTTGCCGTCGGATTTGCTAATAGAAATTTCAGCATTTCTTGTTGTTCTTCTTCTGTTTCTAGGTAGCTCATCACTGTTTCGCAACACTCTACTACTACTCCCGCTTTTTTCATTAGATGTATTATCTGTTTCTGTAATTGTGTTAACGCCATATTCAATTTTAACCTCCTTGTTTGCTTTTCTAGCAACAATGTCTTCCCAACTTTCAACCAATTTAACTGGAACTTCCTTTATTCCTAATTCGTTTGCTATTTGCAATCTGTGATTTCCGTTTTCTATAGCATAATCTCCATTTGGCTTTTTCACAATTTCTATTGGAGTATTAATTCCATTTTTCTTTATGCTTTCTTTCAAACTAGAAATTTGTTCGTCTGTTCTATATCCGCCACCGTTATATAATGACATCATTTCCTTAGTTGGTACATCTCTGATTTCGCCTACTGCAATATCATTGTAATTATTTTTTTCTATCTTGTCAACATCATTACTTGGTGTTACTTTCTTTGATTGCAATGTTTGGCTCTTTTCTGTGGCTTTTTGTGCTTTTGAAATTGTGTTCTCTATTGCTTTGTTTAACTCTTCCATTGTGTTGTAATCGCTTATGTATATGTTGTAGTCTGCTTTTCCGCTAAAATTAAGCAGCCTCTATTCCGTGTTAAATATCCAGCCTTTTCAAAATCGTCTGTATATCCAAATTTTTCTTCTGCTCTTTCTATATGTAACTTATCTTTTTGACTAGTGTATTCATATTCAGTATCTTTTAATATATCAGGATTATTAGTTGGAGTTGTGTTGTCTGTTTTAGGTAAAGAAAAAAACTAGAATTTTCTGGTCCTTGTGTATTATTATCGGCATTTTGCATATGCTACGCCCCAGGTTATATAATTTTATTTGACTTGTGTTCAATAAAATTATATAATCGCGGTATCCTTTCATAAGGAAATCTTGTAGAAAGGAGGTTTACATACTAATGAAAAAGAAAGTTGTTAGGGTGTTAATTATAACTTTAATAATACTTTTCGTATTTGAAAAAGTTGTATATTAACGGACAAAAAAAAGACTAGGTCAGTACACCTAGTCTTTTTTTGTTTACATACTTTGAAAAAATTCGTTGTTTGCTTTAAAGCCATGTTAATTATAACTTATTTTTTATTATATGTCAAATTTTATTTTCTATTCTTGCATGGGTAGTTTTTTTGGTAATAAACAGATACATTATTAAATAGATAACCTTATTTTTATATATTAATTACACTTTAAAAAATATACTATTTAAATAACAAACCTACTAATATAAAAACGATGTCATAGATGTTCATAATATATATATAAGGAGATTTTATGCAAGTTGTATGCACTTATTCAATTTAAATGAGTATATTATAGTTTCTTTTACTTTTTTTCCTGTTATTTGCTCTAAAGCTTTTCTATAATACTCAAGTTGCACTTTGTAACGCTTTATAAATTCTTCTTCGCTTTTACAGTTGTCCGTTTTGTAATCTACTAGCACAATTTCATTTTTCTCTTCAAAGTACAAGTCTATTATACCTTGTACCATTATCTTATCTTTTACATCATCTTCTAAAGTATACACTTCTTTTATTGGAACATTTAAGTTAAAAGATACTTCTCTTTTGCATTTTTCTGATTTTTGTATTCTTCTATACAAGTCGCTTTCAACAAATTTTTTCAAATCATTTCTGTACACATCCAACATTTTTTCTTCGATATTTGCATTACTTAATATCTCTTCTATATTACAAGTATCAAAATTCAAGTTTTGCACTAATGAATGCATTAATGTACCATATTTCGCACCACTTTGTATGTTATCCGCCATAAATGCTGGCTTTTCTATTAATTCTTTTCCTTTTACAAAATTTTCCTCATCGCTTTCTTGTTGTAACCTTTTTATCTCTGATATGCTAATTTTAGTTGGTAATAAAGTAGCATATTTATATGGATATTTCCAGCTTAAAAGTTCATCTATGTTTTTGTAATCACTACTAGCATCAGAATCTGATACAACATTTTTAGAAAGACCATCAGCATCTGCAAAAGAAACATCTTCAATATTCAGTACATCTTGATACGACCAAGTTTTCACTTTCCATTTTGGATTTTTTTCAAACACCGCAAGTCCTATCCAATTTATAAAAGAACTAGAATGTATTAATTTATACAATGTAACTTCGCCTGAAAGCTTATCATAAAGTTTTTCAGCATTACTTGTAAGAGCAGTTATAATCAGTTTTTCTCTTGCACGAGTCATTGCAACATACAAAATTCTCATTTCTTCTGACAAACTCTCAAGTTTAGATTTTGCGATAAGTGCCTGCTTTGGAATTCCTGGGTATTGAATTCTTTTATCGTATTTTATTACATCAGCACCGAATCCCCAGTCTTGATGTAATACAATTTTTTCATGGAACTCTTTCATATTAAATCGCTTAGCAGTTCCAGCAAGAAACACAATTGGAAACTCTAATCCTTTACTTTTATGAATAGTCATAATTCTAACAACATTTTCATTTTCGCCAACTATTCTACTGCTTTCCATATTTCCATTAGTTGTTTTTATATTTTCTATATAATTTATAAAATTAAATAATCCCTTGTAACTTGTTCTTTCGTAATTTTCAGCACGCTCTATTAAAAGTTTCAGGTTAGCCTGCTTCTTTTCGCCATTAGGAAGCAAAAAAGTATAGTCATAATAGCCGGTTTCTTCATATAATTGCCAAATAAATTCGTGTAAAGGCAAATATTTAGACTTTTCACGCCAACTATCAAGCCTCTCTAAAAAGTTTTCTATTTTGGAAGATAACTTACCTAAAGATTGCGTTATGCCTTTTTGCATAGCAGTATAAAACGGAATATTTGGATCGATAGTTCGTATGCTAACTAATTCATCACTTGTAAAGTTTCCAATAGGCGAACGCAAAACAGCAATAAGCGGAATATCTTGAATTGGATTATCAATTATTTTTAATAATGACATTACAATCTGAACTTCTGTTGAATCAAAATAGCCCATATCCTTATCACAATATACTGGAATATCTTGCCTTGATAGCTCTTCTATAAAGCAATCAGAATATACCGTCGTAGACCTAAGTAGTATCACTATATCTTTATATTCTGCTTTTCTATATCCTTCTAATTTTTTATCGTATACATCTAATGTTCCAACAAGCTCTCTGATTCGCTTCGCAATCACTTTTCCCTCAAGCTGTGGTTTTTCATTTATTTCGTCATATATTTCTTCGGTAGTGCTGTCTTTAACTTCTTCTTCATCTTTGGGCATTGCAGTTTCAATTAAATTTATTTCAACATCATCGCCCGCATTTTCATAATATGTAGCACCAAACTTTAAATATTCTTGCTCGTTATATTCAATTTCGCCAAGCTCTTTCGACATTATTTTAGAAAAAATATAATTTGTAGCTTCAATTATATTATTATTACTTCTAAAATTTTTAAAAAGTAATATCTTTCTATTCGCCCCTTCTTCCATAGAATATGTATCATACTTATGCAAAAATAACTCTGGGCGGGCTTGTCTAAATTTATAAATACTTTGCTTTACATCGCCTACTAAAAATGTCTTATCATTAGAAATAGTATTAATTATATATTCTTGTATTAAGTTACTATCTTGATATTCGTCAACTAGAATTTCCTCGTACTTATCTTTATATACCTTTCTAACTTCTTCATTCTCGGTTAATATTTTTAAAGTTAAATGCTCAATATCACTAAAATCAATAATATTTTTTTCACGCTTCTTAACTGTATAAATCTCTTCAAACCTTTTTACCAAATCAGAAATTTGTTTTATATATTTATATAAAAGTTTTAAGTCGCTAATTATATCCGCAGATGAAGCTACAAATATATCCTGTTTATAATGGTCTACAATCGTTTTTTTCATTTCATCACGAATATTTTTTACTAAATCTTTAACATCACTTGTAGTTTTTCTAGACTGTTTAAGCCTACCAAACTCTATATTATTAATCGCATTATACATTTCGTCCCAAGTAGAAACTTTATCTAAAGATTTTAATAAAAATACATCATCTTCTAATGTCGAAATATAATTTTGAGCATCCTCACACGCATATAGTTCTTCTAAAACTTCTTTTATGCCTTTAATAAGCCCTGCAACTTCTTCCTTGGCAAAGTTTAACAAATATTCGCCCCATTTAGTTTCCCCAAAATCAATATCTTCTGAAACATTATACATTTCGCACTTCTCGTCTAACCATTGATTAGGATATGGACTACTTTGAATAAAATTATATACATTCATTATTATATTTTTTAATAAATCATCACTTTTTTTATCAGTGTATATATTAATAAGCTCCGCATATTCGCTTTTATCGTCAGAATAAATTTCTTCTAAAAGTTCTTCAAGCGACTCAAATTTTAAAAGGTCACATTCAGTAGTATCGCCTATTCTAAAATTCGGATCTAACTCCACCTTAAAGAAATTATCCCTTATAACCTTTAAGCAAAAAGAATGTAAAGTAGATATGCTCGCCTTATTAAGTAGCATAATTTGCTTATGCATTTCAGGATTTGTAGGTAAAAGCTTATATAACCTATCTGCTACCCTTTCTCTCATTTCACTTGCAGCAGCATTTGTAAAAGTAACTACGAGTAATCTATCTACATCAATATTATCTTCCGTTATCTTTCTAATTATTCTTTCAACAAGCACCGCCGTCTTACCACTTCCTGCACCAGCTGCAACTAATAAATTACAATCTTTAGTAACAATTGCTTGTTCTTGTTCTGTCGTCCATTTCATTTTAAAATATCACCTGCTTTTTATATAAGTTTTAATCTTCTTTAAGTTTTTTCAATGCATCGCCATCTTTTAATTCATTAACATACTTAAATTTATTGCCCAATTCTCTATCAAACTGACATATAATTTTATATTTGCAATAGTCGCATGCAGTTATCGCTTTTTTCTTTATCGGCTCATTTTTTATATCTCCGCTTGCAATCTCTTCGCCTAAATCTTTTAAAGTCTTTCTTATATGCATTCTTATCTTTTCAAACTCTTCAATTGTTACAACCGGCATTTTAGAATAACTTCCATCAGATTTAACTGACAAATTTAACACCGATGACTTTGTACCCATATTTTTATCCATTGCTTTTATAAGAGTTTTATCATTTAAAATTAGTCCATTCATCTTAAGAGTATCCATTATTTGGTTTTCCACTTCTTCTTGTGGCAAATCTTTATTCGACTTTATAAGCGGGTCATCTAACTTTAAATAAAGTACGCCACCCGGAATAAGCTCACCTTTAGCAATTGCATCCATATAAGTTATAAGCTGTAATTGAAGGCCATAATAAACATCTGAAAGCTTAATTTGCTTTGTAGAAGATTTATAATCTACAATTCGCAAATAATCTCCATCAGTCGTTTTAGCCATGTCTAGCCTATCTATCTTACCGTTTAAAAACATTCTCTTGCCATCTGTAAGTTCAATCTCAATTGCCGAGTTTTCTTTATCTTTACCAAAAGCTACTTCACTTCCGATAACTTCAAAATCGCCACATTTAATCTGTGACACCATTATCCATATCATTCTTTTAACTAATCTTTTTAGTCTAACGCCCAACTGTTTAAGCTTAGCAGACGAATTAAGCAAATTATGTTTAAAACTTCTAAGTGATTCGTCCACTAACGATTCTATTATCTCGTCACAGTATTCTTTTTCTACATCACGCCAGCTAATGCTTTCCTCTAGCATATGCTTAGAAAACTTTTCAATAATCTCATGCAAAAAAGTACCAACATCTGGAGTTTCAAGTTTATATATTTTTCTATCTTTCGCTTTCAAACCATACTCCAAATAATATGAATACGGACACTGTGCAAACCTCTCTAATCGAGATACACTTAAATTCAAATCTTTTCCGTATAGTTTATTTGCAGACTCTTTTGAAATAAAATTAGTAGTATTTACATAATCGAGTGCCTTTAAAGCATTTTCTAGTTTTTCACTTTCGTTATTCTTATACCAAGTATATACATTTTTCCAAAAGTTAGGTAACTCATTATCGTCCGAAGACTTTTTAATTTCCTTTAACAAATTTTCAAATGTAGCAGACGGTGTAGACACTCTAAGCACTTCTTCTGCCAAAAAATTTTCTTTTTCAACTATATTTGGAAAAATCTTTTTAATATTATTTAAAACAAAAGATTTTCTTAAAGCCTTACCCTCAAGCGTTGATACCGGGCAAGACAAATATATCTTATCGCTTGGAACACAAAAAGCCTTATACAAATTAAAATTTTCTTCCTCTAATAAAACTTTAGTATTCTTTGCAATTTCTACGCCACTATCTAAAAGCATATCCCTTTCAAAATCATTTATAAAACCTTCATCAGAATGTATCATTGGAAACTTCCCGTCATTCATGCCAATAACAAAAAGAATTTTCACATTATTATTTCTCGTACGCTCTATATCGCCAATTATAACCTGGTCTTGCGTAGATGGTATAAGCCCCATATCATAATTTGAAATGGCAAGCTTAAATATATTTTTAAACTTCTCAAAAGAAACAGCCTCATCTCCAATGGTATCCGCCATCTCGTCAAACACTTTAATAAGAATATTCCAAACTTGCGTATATTGATTTGCTATATCAATAGAAGTAACTGTTTCAGCTTGCTTTAACTTAAAAATCTTCTTTTGTATATTTTCATATACGCCTATCGAAATCAAAAAATCATATAACGAAATAATTATATCTTTAACCGTTTTTTTAGTTTCAAGCGACTCTTTAAAACATTTTATTGGAGTTACAATTTGCTCTCTTAATATATTTATCTTTTCAAGATTAACATCATCTAAAGTCCACTCCTGAAGCCAAGCTTTGCCCGATATGCCCCACTTTAAAACATAATTTTCTAGCATATCAATATCGTTTACATCGTCTATATTAACAAGTCCCGTTTTCAAATATGAAAAAATACTTTCGTATGAATAACTTTTTATAAAAATATCAAACAATGATAAAATAAGGCTCATAAGTGGCTGCGAATATAGCTCACGCTTAGTATCAATAAAAAAAGGTATATCATATTGAGCAAATATCATTTTAAACAACTTTTCATATTCAGCAACATCTTTAGAAAGAATGGCAATATTGTCATAACGCATATTTTTATTTTTCACATAATCATTTATCGTATATGCAATATTCTCAACTTCGCAATATGAATTACTTTCAAGAGATATAGCAATATCATTAACACTTTCGTTATAAACAGCATATGGATAATTAAAAATATTTTTTTCCAAATGCAAAAGCTCTTTAGAATTAAAACGATGGCACTCTTTTAGCATAGTAACATCATTACTACTAGCCACCTTTAAAAGCTTATTAAAAGTAGCGTTATTAAGTTTAAAAAGCTCTGACGACTCGTCTGCAATAATTGAAATTGTGACATCTGCAATCTTCTCTAGCTTTTTCACAATTTCAAACTCTTGCGGAGTAAAACCATCAAACTCGTCAATCCATATTTTAGACCCACTTAAAAAAGTATTTTTATCCAAAAGCTCTTTCATTACAGTAAGTTCGTCATTCATATCGATATACTTATCTTTAATATATTCCTCATACGCTTCATATATATAAGCCAAATCCTTAAGCTTTAAAGTAAGATATTCATTTTTCACATCTATACTTTTTAAAAGCTCTGGTGTAATATTATATCTTTTAAACTCCGAAATCTGCTGAGATACCGTATCCACAAGCCCTATATTTTTAGAAACACCCTTTAAAACACTAAGATTTTTTTCTAGCTTAAGCATAATAAAATATATCAATATATTTCTGCCAGCTTTTCCTATCACATTAGTAGCATAGCCTAACTCATTTAAAACCTTATACGCAAGCCTTTTAAAAGAATACACTTGAACATCCATAATACCGCTTTTGCCACAAACCTCAATCAACTCTTTTTCAGCTTCAAAAGTATACTGCTCCGGCACAATATAAATTAAAGGCCTGTCACAAGCCTTTAAAACCTCTTCTTTTATTTGATTCATGCAAAACTTTGTTTTGCCAGTACCACTACGCCCAACAATAAAATTCATACACTACTCCTGTTCTAAACTCTCTACATTTTCCGTTTCTTCAAGTTCATTTGCATCTTCTACATCTATTTCAAGTTGGCCATCATCATTTTTTAGTTTTGGCAAATCTGGCATATCTGAAAGTGAAGAATACCCAAAAAGTCTTAAAAACTCATCCGTAGTTTTATACATCACAGGTCTACCCGGTGCATCCATTCTGCCCGCTTCCTCAATCAAATTATATTCTATAAGCTTATTCATCGCACTATCAGAAGAAACACCTCTAATTCGCTCTACTTCAGCTCTAGTGACCTTAGGATTATACGCAATAATAGCAAGCACCTCTAATGCCGCTTGCGAAAGCGAAGGCTTTGGCCTATTATCCATAAGTTCACAAATTTGAGGATAAAACTTCTCAAGCGTAGCAAGCTGATACCCTGAGTTAATCTCAATTAGTTGTATACCACTATTTCTATCTATTAGCAACTGTTTTAGCACTTTTACCGCCTCCAAAACATCCTCCTTTGAAGACTTAGTAACCTCCACTAAAGTTTTAACATCAACAGGCTTTCCACTAACAAATAATAAAGCTTCTATCGCCTGTACCAATTCTTCTTTATTCATAACATTGCTCCTTTTATAGCTTATTTCTATGTACTAGTTAAGTATATATTAAACAAGTGAAAATAGCAATTGTTATTTTGAGGGGGAAGATTAGTAAAATCCCCCCTTTGCATTTGCAAGGGGGAAAAAACTATAAATCCAAACTATTCTTGGTTAACAAAAATTCTTCTAAACTTATTATTAAAATTCCTTCTTCATTTCTCCAAAGATTTATATCATCTTTAACAATAATTATTTTTTTGAAGCTATCATCTATATTCACCAAAGATTTTTGCTCTTGTTCCATCTTTTCCTTGTTAGGAACCGCAAAAGCTGATTGAATATAATATCTTTTGCTAGCTTGATTACATACAAAATCTACTTCTAATTGTTTTCTAATTGTTTTATCTGTACTATCTTTTTCAAATTTTTCAACAACCCCTACATCAACATTATATCCTCTAACTAACAATTCATTATAAATTATATTTTCCATTAAATGGTCTTCTTCCTGTTGCCTAAAATTTAATCTAGCATTTCTTAAACCAATATCTGTAAAATAATATTTAGAAGGTGTTGAAATATATTTTTTCCCTTTTATATCATACCTTTCTGCTTTATTTATTAAAAATGCATCCTGCAAATAATTTATATATGAATTTATTGTATTTCTATTTATATCTGTATATCCGTTACTTATAAAAGTATCATACAATTTTTTTGGATTTGTTAAAGAGCCTATTGAAGAAGATAACATATTAATAATTGTATCTAAAATATCCTCTCTTTGAATTTTATTTCTTTCAATAATATCATTTAAATAAGTATTTTTAAACAAATCATTTAAATACGCACTCTTCTCTTCTGTTGTTTTTAAATACAATGTATATGGCATTCCACCATAAGTCATATAATCTTTTAATGCTCTTTTTTTATCTTCATATGCATTATAAAATTCAGAATATGAAAGAGGATAAACTCTAATTTCATCTCCTCTACCTCTAAATTCTGTAATAATATCTGTAGAAAGAAATTTAGAATTACTTCCTGTCACATAAACATCTAAATTATTTTTTCTTAAAAAACTATTTAAAACACTTTCAAAATCTTTTACCTTTTGAATTTCATCAAGAAGAATATAATACATATCATTATCTTTAACTTTATCCATAATGTATTCATATAACTTTAAACCATCTGTTGTTAGCTCTCTATTTTCAATAGAATCTAAATCGACTTTTATGATATGATCTTCTTTTACTCCATCTTCCAATAAGGAATTTTTAAATATCGGGTCTAATAAATACGATTTTCCACTTCTTCTTAACCCTGTAATAATTTTAATCATTTTGTTATTTTTTTTACTTTTTAACTTTGTTAAATACAAATTTCTATCTATATTCATCCCGCACTCTCCATTTACTTTTTTTGTGTGCAGACACACTTTTTGTTAATATTATACCCTAAAAAATAAAGTTTAGTCAATCATTTTTTACTTTTTGTGTGTTTAATACTTTTTCATCATTAAATTTTGAAGGGAAAATTAGTAAAATCCCCCGTTGCATTTGCAAGTGGGGGATTTTAGATTATTTATTTAAATTAATGCAACTTTTTATACTCACGCTCTCCATTTTCAATTATATCAATCCATTTAAGCAAAGTGCTTTTTCGTAGAATCATTCTTGCTGAAACTTTTAACTGTTCTGTATTCTTTTTGGATTGTACATCTTCAAAGATAAATACACACTCTCCGTTGACATCAATCATATTTAAACGACAATGTGCGAATGCATTTCTAATATGATAGAACACACTCAAAAATTGATTTTTTTGAGTATCATAGATACATATTCTTTCACGAGAAAAATCGGAAGGGAAAGCTTCTCTTAAATCAGCTTTTTCCAAAGCCGCATCCATTTCATCATAGCCTTTGGCAGAAAAAAGCAGTTCGTAATTAGATGCGGCCTGACGAAGTTGACGATTTAGATAGTATGGTTTTCTCCACGGTGTAAACCATCCATATTCTTCGAGCGTTTTGCGCATAGATGACATTTCAGGACACGGTGAATGAAAGACAAAAAAAACAACTATACGAAATAAATCATGGTCATCAAATCGATCTGGTGCAATCCAATTCATCCAATCCGGATTACGATTAGTAAATACAGCCATAATTCTCTCCTTCCTGGTAAAAACTATCTTTTATCGTTCCTTTCTAAGCTATAAACCTCGCCATAATTTCCACACTTCTTGCTTGAGCAGCAGCAATCTCTGCTTTATATGGGGCGAGTGCAGTCGCCATATTTACGTCGGCTTCTTTCAAATCCCCAGATACCAGTGCATCTATTTGCTCTTGAAGCATTCTCTTTTTCTTTCTAGTGAAAAGTGAGAAATTAAGCTCAGACTGTTCCTTTTTCAACGCTTCAATTTTTGCTGCTATCTGTAACACTGTTTTTACCTCAGGCAAAGAATCAATTTCAGATTCCAAACATTTAACCCTTTCAGCAAGAACTTTAAGTTCTTTTAAAAGCGCGTTTTTTTCTTCTGCAAGCTCTGGAATAGACCAGTATGCATCAAGTTCTTTTTGTCTTAGTGCTTTAAGTCCCGCCTTCTCTTCAGTAATCAAATCTTCCAAAAAATAAAACCACCCAGTCGGCTCAATCTGTGTATAGCAATCAATTGCTGCTTTATATAAGAATGGCTGGTTATCGACTTTTTTTATATTATTCACTGTATCCTCAAAGGCATACAAAATATCTTTAAACATTGAAAGTGTTTCGTTTTTATTTGTTTCTACGACTTCACCATATCCGTTTCGCCAGTTAGTAAAAACGAAATCACTACATACTAACTCGCCCAAATCCTTTCCCATAGAAAGGATAGCCTGCTTGTTTTCATTTCTGCGCTCTTGTTTGTAATGTTTAGCAACCATAGAAATGCAATTTTGGAGAACTTTAAATTTCGCAGCTCTTTTATAAACATCTGCATCGTCCAAGGACGATTTCGCTTTGCAATAAGCACTATAAAAAATAGCTTCAATATTATCAGGATCTTTTTGTTCAATCATTTTATAATACTTTTCGCTTTCTTCCCAATCCTCTTTTTCCTTAGCACGACGAGCATACGCAAGATATTCTTGTACAAAAGTAGTATTATCAACTTGCACAGCTCCTTTAACATCATTTATCATAGGATACTCACATGCACAAGACGGACACACAACCCTAGTAGCGCGCGGCCTTATTAAAATCGTGCTTCCACACTTTTCACAAATAAATTGTTCCATTTTTTTCCTCCTAAACTTTCATATATTGAGCTGAATTATTATCCGCTTTGCCAATAAATTGAACTCCTAAAATCATTCCGGTCAGAACAGCTTTTTTGAAATATTTTCCAAAACATAACTTTTCCCCACGCTTAAGATCATTCCAACCTGTTCCATAAAACAAATCTTTCACAAAGAAAACTTGTCCTGCAGGAAGATTATCGATACGAGCGCACGCTTCCGCCAACAATTCGTTATAATCCATTTTAAAATATTCCCTCCTTTTAAATTTTCGCTTCACTTACTTTAAAGCTTCCAGTCCAGCTTGTATAATGTCTATCCACTTATTGGTATTGAAACCGGTTTTTCAAAAGCATATCGCCATTCACAAAATTGGTCGTTTATCTCTGTTAATAAGTTATCCAAGTTATAGCCACCAGCTTCATATTTCATTTTAATTTCATTTTGCATATTAGTTGGTAAATAATTATATAATTCTTTTAATTTATGCGTATGTATATTTCCTTTTGTTTGGCTATATATTAATAATCCTTTTAATGATAACTCAAAAGAAAAAATTAAATTTACTGTAATTGGATACATGTACATTAAATATACATCTGCACTATAATTTTTTGAAAACTGTAAAAACTGTTTTGCTTCATCTTTACAAAATTCAAATTGTTTTAGCCCCTCATTTCTTAGTGATATATTTATCACGCATACTTTTTCCAAATTCTATAACAAAATTTCTTAACGAATTCACATCAATTTTTGCCTCAAAATTTTTTGTGGACTTTTTTGCTATTTTGTCTTTGCTAAAGTCACGAAATCTTATCGCTTCAATTTCATTACTTCCGCAAAACTTAATTTTGAAATGACAAACACTGTTTCTCAAATGTCGAACAATATTTTGCAAACTTTTATCTTCTTTTTGCATATTTTTGTCCAAGCAAAGTGTTGTGTTACATTGAATATACGACAAAGTTGCTGGTGAAAGATCTGAATTTTCAATTTTAACATATTGTTCTTCATTCGGCAAAATCAAAAGACCAATAAAGGAATTTATTAACTGTGTAACCTCATAATTTGAGACTTGGCTCTCTTCGATATATAACAAGTTTTCAAGTGTTCTGTCTATATATTGCGGCATAATTTTATTTTCGTCAATAAAATTCATCCATTTTCACCTTCCTTCACATTATATTGGATGTTCTTTCTAGAAACATCGTGTGATAAAACAAGTAAATTGCATCGTTCACACCAAATGTTCTATCGCCATTATAGTCTGTTTTCTATATATTTCTAGCTTTTGTTTTTCATATTTTTATCAAAAAAGTTATTTACTAATTTTGTTTTGTTATTAAAATTCTTTACTATACATTCCCCATCTAAAGCTAGTGCTTTTATTTCCTTATTTTCATAAGATACATTTACTAAATCGTGAATCAGTTCGTTTCTTTTTTTCTTCCAATTAAATATTTCACATATTTTTTCCGCAGGAATATGTTTTAAAATATATGATGCCTTAAAAATCTTATTATCTCTAATTATTTTAAGTTTCTTATCTAATGTCAGTTTTTTATTTTCTTTGTCTATGTAAGAAATATTAGCATGTTTTAAAAGTGATTCTGTTCGATCTTCCAAAATGGCATATTCGATAAATATAGCCTCATAGTAATACTCATTGTTGGTAGCATTAGCTAATTTTGTCATTAATTCTGCATATTTCTCTCTTTTTTCGTTACCTGTCACAATTGTCCCCCTTTTTCACCTGGTATTTTTCGTAGAGTACATACCTACTCAAAAAAACATATTTCTACATTTATTAAAACATTTTAAGTCTTCATCGTCAAGATTCTGCCCATAAAATCCCATATAAAGTATTAATATTCCAAATTTAATTTTTCTATCTCAAATACCCATAAGTATCTGCTAGAATACATCTTACAAATACTTCCCCTCTGTCAATTCTCTGTGAATTTCATTGACTGCACTGCTATTTTGATATATATTATTATGGCAAAATTATATTTCACAAGGAGGAAGAAAATGGCATTATGTAGTGAATGTAAAAAGAACACTGCTGTTGTTTTTGTAAATAGAATAGTCGATGGAAAGCCTAATCTTGAGGGACTTTGTCTTGCTTGTGCTAAAAAGCGTGGCATTAACCCTCTTGCTTCTATGATGAAGCAGTATGGCGTTTCTGATGAAGAGATAGAAAATATGAATGAGCAATTTGACGAGATTGCCCGTTCTATTGGAGATATGGGCGATATTGATATGGGTATGGATCAAGATGGCACAAGCCAAAATCCTATGGATTCTATATCTAATATGTTTAGTAGTTTGCTTTCTGGTTTAGGTGGTACTGCGAGCGATGCTGCTAAGGAAGACACTAAAAAAGGCGATGCTTCTGCTACTATCGGTAAAAATAAAAAGGAAAAAACGAAGAAGAAAAAGTTTTTGGATACTTATGGAACTAACTTAACTCAAAAGGCTAAAGAGGGCAAAATTGATAAGCTTATCGGTAGAGATGGCGAAATTGAGCGTTTAACTCAAATTCTTAACCGTAGAAGTAAAAATAATCCTGTTTTAATTGGCGAACCTGGTGTTGGTAAAACTGCAATTGCTCAAGGTTTAGCTTTAAGAATTGCAAATCAAGATGCTCCTGCTAAGTTATTAAATTCAGAAGTATATTTGATTGATATGACGGCGATGGTTGCTGGCACTCAGTTTAGAGGTCAATTTGAAGCTAGAATGAAGTCTTTGATTGAGGAATGTAAAACTTTTGGAAATATTATATTGGTAATAGACGAAATTCATAATATTGTTGGTGCTGGCGATAGCGAACATTCTATGAATGCTGCAAATATTTTAAAGCCTGCTTTGTCTAATGGCGACATTCAAATAATTGGCACTACTACTCTTAAAGAATATAGAAAATATATAGAAAAGGATTCTGCTTTAGAGCGTAGATTTCAACCAATTATAGTAAATGAACCTACTAAAGAGCAAACTATTGAAATTCTAAAAGGTATTAAATCATACTATGAAGATTATCACCATGTTACAGTTTCTGATAAACTTATTCGTCAAATTGTTAATATGTCTGAGAAATATATTCATGATAGATTTTTACCAGATAAAGCTATTGATATATTAGATGAAGCTTGCTCTAAGGTTAATCTTACTAATAAAGTTTTAGCACAGCTTGAAATAATGAAAACTGAGCTTTCTTCTTTGCAAGATGAAAAGGAAGAATTAGAAACTATAAATAACGAAAATACAGAATTGGATTATGAAAAAATTTCAAATTTAAAAGCTCGTGAAAATGCTCTTATGAAACAAATTGCCGATTTATCTCAAGGAAATGCTGCTTTAGAGTTAACGCTTGAAGATGTTGCAAATGTTATAGAAACTTGGACTAAAATTCCAGCTACAAAAATTACTGAAACTGAAGCAGAAAAACTTTTAAGCCTAGAAAATAAGTTGCACAAAAGATTAATTGGTCAAGATGAAGCTGTTACTGCTGTTGCGAATGCTATTAGGAGAAATCGTGCAGGTTTAAAAAGCACTAAACGCCCACCTTCTTTTATTTTTGTTGGTCCAACAGGTGTAGGAAAAACTGAGCTTGCAAAAGCACTAGCAACTGAATTATATGGTACTGAAGAAGCTATTATAAGGGTTGATATGTCTGAATATATGGAAAGTCATTCTGTTTCAAAGCTTATTGGCTCTCCTCCAGGTTATGTTGGCTACGATGATGCCGGTCAATTGACTGAAAAGGTCAGAAGAAATCCATATTCTTTAATTTTATTAGACGAAATTGAAAAAGCTCACAATGATGTATTTAATTTATTGTTACAAGTTTTAGATGATGGAAGATTAACCGACTCACAAGGTAGAGTTGTAAATTTTGATAACACTATAATTATTATGACTTCTAATGCCGGTTCTAATTTAAACCAAAACGGAATTGGTTTTGGTAGTGAAAATACTTCTGCTATTAAAACTAGAATTGATACTGCTCTTAAGCAAACTTTCCGTCCAGAGTTTTTAAATAGAGTTGACGAAACAATCATATTTAATGAATTATCTAAAAATGAATTATTACAAATTGTTGATTTGATGTTAAACGAGATTGTAACTGAGCTTGCCGAAAGAAATATTCATATATCTTTTTCGGATGAAGTTAAAGAATATATTTTAGAAAAAGGTTATGACCCAAAATACGGTGCTAGACCGCTTCGCAGAGCTATACAAAAATATGTTGAAAACGAGCTTGCTGAAAGCATTTTAAAAGATGAAATATTGCCAAACGAAGAAGTTGTATTAGTACTTGTAAATGACAAAGTAGTAATTAAATAATCAATAAAATTTTGAAATCCCGTCTATTTTTAGGCGGGATTTTTACGAGCTAAAATCTTCTATTATAGTTGATAGCTCGTCTGTGCCATATATTTTTATGCCTGCATCAAGTGCTATTTTGTCCTCATCTTTTAAGCTTGCATACTCTATATCGGTAATACTGCTTAGCTCGTCCATATTTTTTGATATAGCTTTATAAACCGCCAAATATCCGTCTTTTTCTTTTAGCACATAATGCGAAGAACAATTTGCATCTATCTCTCTATATATTTGAATATCTTTTTCCGTAAATTTTTTTATTTCCCAATTTTTATATCTGTTTTGCAATTCTTCTTTTGTTAAGTTTGCCATTTCTTTTGGCACATCATATATTTCTACGGTTGAATGTCCGCATTGCTTATAGTATTTCTCAATAGTTATTTTTGCATAAGGAGATATTTTCTCTTCGTCTTTAGCTACAACTTCTTGAACCTTATATTTTTCGTCTTGGTCTTTTTGTACTTCTTTTATAACACTATCCTGCACTGAGTCTTTTTTTGATACAAGAAGCTCTTCTTGGCTTTCGTTAATGTTTTTATATATAGAAATTCCCATTCCCAATGAAACACCTGTTGAAAATAAAAATAGCATTACAAAAATAGCTGTACTTTTATTCATACACTTCACCTCACATTTTGTTTATTTGTAATTTAACCAATGTAAGGAAAAATATACAATTATTTTGATATTTTTGTACGAATTTTTATGTTGTTTTTATATAGCTTCATCATTATTTCACCACAAATATCTGTTCTAAATATTATATCACTATTCTCCTCCAACCTTTTTAGCACTTCTTCATTTGGATGTCCAAATTTATTATTTTTCCCTACACCTATAAGTGCAATCTGTGGTTTTACCCTTTCTATAAAAGTATCTTCTGAAGATGTTTTCGAGCCGTGGTGTGCAACTTTTAATATATTTGCCTTTACATTTGAAGTTATTTTTTCTTCTACTTCGCTTTCCATGTCGCCTGTAAATAGCATACTTGTGTTGTAGTATTTTAATTTTAAAACTAGTGAATTGTTGTTTTCATTCTCATTTATTTTTTCGTCCTTATTTGGATATAAAACTTCAAATTTGGCATCGTCAATTTTTATGCTATCTCCTGCACGCACACTTTCTACAACTATATTTTTTTCTTTTGTTATACTTACAAATTCTTTATATAAAGTTGTGTCTTCATTTGCAGGTCCTATTACTATTTTGCCAACTTTTAAGTTTTCCATAATTGTAAGAAGTCCCTCCATATGGTCCTCGTGGAAATGGCTAATTATTATTAAGTCAATTTTGCTTTTTCCCCTATCTAATATGTATGGTAAAAGCACTTTTTCTCCAACATCATAATCACTATTTTCACTTCCACCACCATCAATTAGTATACTTCTTTTATTTTTAGTTTCTATATAAGTGCAGTCGCCTTGTCCTACATCTACAAAATTTATCGATAAATAATTTACAGGTATAGTTTCGATAAGAATACTTATGGCAATTAATGAATATAAGATATAATTCCATAGTTTATTTTTAAATTTGTAAAATATTTTATATATACACAAATAATAACTAATTATCCATATGAGCTTTGGTGTAGGTACT
This sequence comes from uncultured Eubacteriales bacterium, assembly GCA_964602275.1. Lineage (GTDB taxonomy): Bacteria > Bacillota > Clostridia > TANB77 > UBA1234 > RGIG6291. Next base: position 21,817 of record CAZRQF010000003.1, on the reverse strand, counting down.
ATTATAGAAGCATATTTAAAGCGAGAAAATGCATTTGCAATATTTATTATTAGTCTTATTAAGACATAAGTGCTATAACTTAAAACTTGTGCAAATTTTATAGATATTAGTCCAGATATGTACACAGAAAATCCTAATATTGTTAATACTCCACTTATTGGAACAACTAATAAATTTACTAATATTGAAACGAGAGATATTGAATTAAAATAATACATCATTATTGGAAGTAAAATGATTTGAGATGATAAAGTTACTGAAAGTGTATCAATTATATAAATTAAAATTTTGTTTTTGGCTTTTAACTTTTCTAATAAAGTAGTTTTTATTTTTTCATATAATAATACTATTCCTAGTGTTCCGCCAAAAGAAAGTATAAAGCCTGTGTCAAATATGGTTAAAGGGTTATAGATTAATATTATAAGTGCCGAAATACATATACTAGCATATACATTTGACTTTCTAGCTAATATATCTGCTAGCACTACCACTATTCCCATAATCGCCGCTCTTACAACGGAAGCACTTGCTCCTGACACCAGCATGAAAATTATGATAAAAAATATTACAAAATAATTAGAGATTTTTTTCCCTAGTATTCTATCTAGCAAAAATTTACTAAACAATATAATGAAGCTTACATTACTTCCCGAAACTGCGAGCAAATGGCTAATTCCATCTAGCTTAAAGCTTGTTTTTGTTTCTTCTGTTATATATGAAGTATCGCCAATTGTCATTCCTAAAATAATGCCTAGCTCGTCTTGCGGAAAACATCTCCCTAATATATTTTCTATGCTTTCCTGAATTTTATGTATATAGTTAGTACCCGAATTATCTATGTAGTATATTTCGTCTAAGCTTTTTATTTTTAAAACTCCATATATGTTTTGCGAGTATAAATATTTTGAATAATCAAAAGCTCCTCTATTTTTGGCAACTGACGGTTTTTCGAAAGTAGCTTTTACATATAACAAATCGCCTATTTTGGCATTATACTCATTTGGAATATATATTAAAAACTTATCTTTCTTTTCATTTTTACAAACATACACTTTATAGTATTCTTTTTCTGCATTTAGTTTAATAATTTTCACTTTCATGTCTACTTGACCATCTGAATATTTTGATTTAAAATTTTGAAATTTAAAATGCCCCCACAGTATTCCGATAATAGATATAAATATAATTAGAATAAAAATTTTTGAATTTAATTTTATCTTAGATTTTAAAATAGCATATATTAAAACAATTAGGCAAAAGAGGACTATGCTTAAGTTTAACCTTAAGTATAGTCCCATAATAATGCCAACTATATATGCTAAAGTTATTAGCACAATATGTAACATTATTCCCCCTACTTAATTGTCAAATAGTCTTTTGCAACCCAACCTTCTGTTGAGCCATATTTTACTTGATACCATGCCCCGTCACTGCTTATTGCAAGTATTGTAACTGATGTACCATTAGTTAATGAATTTACAACTTTGGCTGTTTTGCTACCGCTTGCTCTCATATTTAAGCTATCTACATTAACTATTCCGACTCTACCAATGACTGAACCTATATTAACATCGCCCGAATCAGCAGGTAATGTGATATGTTCTGATTTCATCCAACCAGAAACAGTATCATTTTTTACTCTTGACCATCCACCTGGATAAGCTTGTGATGTAACTATTGAATGTTTTACTAATGTATCTACAACTTCTGAAGTTTCGTCTGCTTCTAAATATACATTTGCAACGCTTATATTTATTTCTCCACCCATTACAATTTTACCAACTGGGTTACCAATCGTGCTTACATATTTTTCGCCTTGAATTTCGCCTTCATAAGTTTCAATCACAGTTTGTATATCTTCTTGCACCGCATCTTTATCTTTTATATTGTCTTCATTTTGCTCTCCGTCAGACATTATATCTGAAATAACATCTTCTTCTTCAAAAAGTGGCTTTAATGAAACATACCCCCATATAACTGGTGCAAGTATTAATAAAACGATAATAATTTTCTCTAAATTTTTCATTCGCTATCCTCCAATCATCTGATTATCACATATAATCTTTCAATTTTTTACTTCTACTTGGATGTCTTAGTTTACGCAAAGCTTTTGCTTCAATTTGTCTAATTCTCTCTCTTGTAACTTGAAACTCTTTTCCAACTTCTTCAAGAGTTCTTGCTTTGCCGTCTTCTAATCCAAAACGCAATCTTAATACTTTAGCTTCACGAGGTGTAAGCGTTTGTATTATTTCGTCTAATTGTTCACGAAGTAATGTATATGCTGCAAGTTCAGATGGTGATGGTGCATCATCGTCTGGTATGAAGTCGCCTAAGTGGCTGTCTTCTTCTTCACCTATTGGTGTTTCCAAAGAAACAGGCTCTTGTGCAACTTTTTTAATTTCTTTTACTCTTTCAACTGACATTTCCATTTCAGCTGCAATTTCCTCAATGGTTGGTTCTCTTCCTAATTGTTGTAATAGATGTCTTGAAGTTCTTATTAATTTGTTGATAGTTTCAACCATATGAACCGGTATACGAATTGTTCTTGCTTGGTCTGCAATAGCTCTTGTTATAGCTTGTCTAATCCACCATGTAGCATATGTTGAAAACTTGTATCCTTTTCTATAATCAAACTTTTCAACTGCTTTTATTAGTCCTAAATTTCCTTCTTGAATTAAATCTAAGAATAACATTCCTCTTCCAACATACTTTTTAGCGATACTTACAACAAGTCTTAAATTTGCTTCTGAAAGTTTTTTCCTAGCGTTTTCATCGCCGTCCATCATTTTCTTAGCATATTCTAATTCTTCTTCTGCTGTTAAAAGTGGAATTTTACCAATCTCTTTTAAGTATAATCTAACAGGGTCGTCAACGCTAACTCCGTCTGGAACATCAAGCGTATCAACATCTGCTAACTTTACTTCTTCTTCGATTTCTTCAAGTTCGTCAATTGCTGGTTCTTCGCTATCAGTATCTTCAATTATGTCAATATTAGCATTTTCTAAGGCTTCATAAACTCTTTCAATTTGCTCAGGCTCAAGCTCGTATTTTTCAAGAGTTTCAATCATCTCTTTAAAAGTGATTGCTCCTTTTTTTCCATATTTAGTTATAATTTGTTTTATAACTTCTTCTGGATCTTTTGCTTTTTTTAATTCTTCGCTCATTTTATCATTCCTTCCTAATATTTTACGATGTTTATCTATTTTTAACTAATTTAATAATTAACTTATTTAGCTCTATTTCATACTCTTTTCGTTCTTGGTCTGAAGCTGCATTTTGTATGCAAGAAATTAAACGCTTCTTTTCGTTTTGTAATTTTGTATTTGAGTAATTTTTCAATATTTCCTGACACACTTTTGTAGCATTCTCTATCGCATTACTTTTCATAAGTATTCTAGTCATATTATCAAATTCTTCATCAGAAGCACAAATATCAACAGGGTCAACATATTGAATAGATTCGTCTTCGTATTTTTTATATAGCTTAGTTATTAAATTTCTATTTACTTCACTTACTATATCATTTAAGTCCAGCGTGTCTAATATCATTGAATAAATCTCTTTATTTTTCGTACTAAGCAAATAAATAATATTATCTTCAAACTCATTAACTTGAGCTTGATTTTTAACTGTAATTTCTTCATTCATTTTAGGCGGTGCTACCCATATCTTTCGTTTAGCTTCTCCACTAAAATTGATTTTTTCAATTTCCGCATTTATTGCTTCTCGCCCAACGCCTAAATCTTTTGATAATTTGTCAACATATATCTCTCTTTCAATATTATTTTCAACTTTTGCCAAAATATCTGCCATTGCATTTAAAAATTTTATTTTTTCAGTAGTATCTTCTAAGTTATAATGTTCTTTTAACTTTCTAACTTTATATTCAACTAAAGAAATGCTATTATCAATTAGCTTTTCAAATTTGGCAGGTCCATATTTTAATACATATTCGTCTGGGTCTTTTGCTCCCTCCATTTGAAGAACTTTTGCAGAAACTCCAAGCGATTGCATAATATCTAAACCACGCATTATGGCTTTTTGTCCTGCTTCGTCTGAGTCATACGAAAGCACAATTTCATCTGCATATTGCCTTAAAAGCCTTCCTTGTGACTGCGTTAACGCCGTACCCAATGATGCAACAACATTCGTAATACCATATTGATGTGGTGTTATAACATCCATATAACCTTCAACAACCAATATCCTTTTCATTTTCTCAGATGTTTTTTTAGCAAGATTTAATCCAAATAAGTGCTTTCCTTTTGTGTATATCAAATTTTCTGGAGAATTTACATACTTAGGAATACGCTTTTCTTTCATTGTTTCTTTAGACTCTAAAGTTCTACCTCCAAAAGCAACTAGCCTTCCACGAATATCAAATATTGGAAACATAAATCTATTTTTAAATTTATCATATAGCATACCATTTTCGTTTTGGCTAACTAGTCCAGTTGCTATAATATTTTCTTTTTTGTACCCTTTTGATAAAAGCATTTTGCTAAGTCCATTATCGTCTAAAGCAAAACCCAAGCCAAACTTTCTAACCGTTGCTATATCAATATGTCTTTCTTTTATATATTTTTGTGCAATTTCAGATTTACTAATATTATCATAAAAAAATCTTCCTGCATCTTTATTTATTGCATACATCTGATTTTTATCAAATTCACGCTTTTTCAAGTCTTCAAGCGGGATTTTATCTTCGTTATAATTTATAACCGGCAATGTTATCTTCGCTCTATCTGCCAAAAACTCTATAGCTTCTTTAAAGCCTATATTTTCTACTTTCATTATAAATCGAATTACATTACCGCCTTCGCCACACCCAAAACAATGGTATATCTGCTTATCATACGAAACAGCAAATGACGATGTCTTCTCTCTATGAAATGGACATAATCCAAAATATGTATTACCATGTCTTTTTAGTGTAACATATTGAGAAATTACATCAACAATATTATTAGCTGCTTTTACTTCTTCAATTATTTCATCAGAATAAAACGCCATTTTACCACCTTACAAAAATTTTGGTTAATATTTTACCACACTTCTCGTAAAAATCAACCTATATTTATTAAATTCGACGCATAATTATAAAATCCTGCTTAAGTTTACCATAAAAGAAAAAAAGAGATATTTTTTATATCTCTAATCTCCTATCAAATAATTTATCTATCTTTTCTTTTAATTTTCTATTTTCCTCTTTTTCCAAATACGGGTCATCTAGTAAAAGTTCTTTTACAGCTTCTTGTGCCACTTTCATTATTTTTACATCAGTATATAAATTAGCAACTTTAAACTCTGGTAAGCCATGTTGCATAGTCCCGAAAAAATCTCCCGGGCCTCTTAATTCTAAGTCTTTTTCTGATATAACAAAACCGTCATTGCTTTGTTGCATTATTTGCATTCTCTGTTTTACAATTTCAGACTTTCCTTCAAATTTTAAAATGCAATATGACTTATACTTGCCTCTTCCAACTCTACCTCTTAACTGATGGAGTTGCGCTAGTCCAAATCTTTCTGCATTTTCTATAACCATAAGCGTTGCGTTTGGCACATCTACCCCAACTTCAACAACAGTTGTCGATATAAGTATGCTAATTTCATTATTTTTAAATTTATCCATTATTTCCGCTTTTTCTTTATTTTTCATTTTTCCATGAAGAACGCCTACATTGTACCCTTTAAAAACTTCCTTATAATATTCAAATTGCTCTGCAACAGATTTTAAATCAGTCGTTTCAGATTCTTCTACAAGTGGACATATTATATATGCTTGTCTACCGCTATCTACTTCTTTTTTTACAAAATTATTTACTCGCTGTTCCATGTCTTTCTTTACGGCGTATGTATCTATCTTTTGTCTTCCTGGTGGTAATTCATCAATAATTGATATATCCAAATCACCATACAAAATAATTGCAAGTGTTCGTGGTATCGGTGTCGCCGTCATTACCAATGTATCAACCTTATTTCCCTTAGAAGAAAGTACGCCTCTTTGACGAACACCAAATCTATGTTGCTCATCTGTTATTACTAGTCCTAAATTATTAAATTCAACATTTTCTTCTAATAAAGCATGCGTTCCAATAGCAATGTCTATCTCATTATTTTTTAATTTTTCTATAAGCACTTCTTTTTGTTTCTTAGTTAACTCACTAGTAAACAACGCACATCTAATGCCAAACTGCTCTAACGAAGCAGAAATATTATTATAATGTTGCCTTGCAAGTATTGCAGTTGGTGCCATCATAGTCGCTTGATAGCCGTTCTTTACCGCTTTATACATAGCCATCATTGCTACAACTGTCTTTCCAGAACCAACATCTCCTTGCACTAATCTATTCATAGAATTTTCAGCTTCCATGTCACGAGAAATTTCATTCCAAACTTTCTTTTGTGCATTTGTAAGCTCATAAGGAAATGTACTCGTAAGTAAAGTCATATCGACGCATTTGTCAAAGGATATTCCCTTAATATCTTTGTTTAGTTTTTCTTTTAATTGCAACAAACCTAGTTGCAAAGAAAATAACTCTTCAAATGCAATTCTATATCGAGCCACTTCAAAATCATCAAGCACTTTTGGAAAATGAATATCATGTATAGCCTTGTTCAATTCACATAAGTTATATTTTTTTATAATAAAGTTAGGCAAGGTTTCTTCTAACTCGCCATTCAAAATCTTTATAGCATTTTCTATTGCACTTCTAATTACATTTTGCGTTATGCCATGAGTTAATGGATAAATAGGAACTATCTTCCCCGTGTTTTTTGTATATGTAGCATCCTCAAAAACAGGATTTTGCACTTCTATTCTTCCAAGCCCACCAATAACTTTGCCATAAAAAGCATATTCTTTGCCAACAATAAATGCATTTTTTAAATACGCTTGATTAAACCAAGTCAACATTACACTTCCAGTTTCATCACGAACAATTAACTTATATATAGTCATTCCCTTTCTAATTTTAGTTTCAGAAATTCTAGATGCTACAACTCCTTTAAAAGTTACCGTTTCGCCATTTATTAATTCACCTATTTTCTTAAAACTACTCCTATCTTCATATGTTCGTGGAAAATATGTAATTATATCATTTAGTGTAAAAATACCTAATTTATTCAAAAGCTCTGCACGAGCAGGACCAACGCCTTTAATATATTGAATGCTTTGATTTAAATCAGCCATACACTTCCTCCAAATATTTCTTGACTTTATTACCTTAATTAAAGTATAACAAATATAGGAAATGACAATTCCGTAAGATACGGTTTTGCCGGAATTAGATTTAAATAAACCATTTACCCGGTCAAAAGTAGAATGGTTTATTTTTTTATTCAATTTCCTATATTAGTAATTCTATAATATTCTTTTAAATTTGTCCACAAAATTTATACACTTTTAAGCTTTACAAGCAAAGCACATACAAAAAACTGGCAAAAGTTTTTACTTTATGCCAGTTTTTTAATCATTAATCTTAACCCCTTATCGTCCATGTTGTAAATTCACCATTAACTCCACCTTCTTCTAGAACTGTAGAGCTAAGTGTAGGGGTCGGCGTCCCGACGAACCGGTTTTACAAAATTCATTTGCCAAAGCAAAATTGTTTGTTTTCACTAGATGTCCGCTTGCGACAATTTCTAATAAAAATATACGCTCACTCCGTAAACCGCTTTGCTCAAAACTGCGTTCGCTATATTTTTTAAGAAATTGTATGCTTCGCTCCCAAAATCGTTCAAACAAAAAATGTTTGCTTTGTCTTTGATTTTCCCTAATTTTATCTATTTTTTCTTTTCGGGTCGCCCCATGGACGCCGACCCCTACAGTTTTATGTGCATTTTTATTGCACTGCAAAAAGACTAACCTTACTAGTTTTACCTAGTAAAGTTAGTCTTCATATTTTATTTATCCAATCCGACGCACCATATACTACTCTTTCAATAAATACAATTTTTTCACTTTCATTTACAAGATAAATTACTGTATAATTTTTTACTTTAAATTTTCTTCTTTCTGTACCTGCTAATAAATTACCTTTTACCAGTGGATTTCTCTTTGGGAAAATATGCAAACTATTAATTTCACTAAAAAACAAATTTGCATACGACCTTGCTATTTGTGGTTCTTGTATAATATTCGAAATATAATTTACTATTCGTGCTATATCTTCTTTAGATTTTTTTGAAAATTTTATTGTATATTTGTACACTAGCTAAGACCTCATTTCACAAGCATTTTATTTATCTCTGTAACCACTTCTTCAAGCGAATAGACCTCTCCGGCTTCAATATCTTTATCAGCTTCTTCTAACATTTTTTTCAAATCTTCTTCGCTTTTAGGAATCAATTCTTCTGGTGCATTGTTAATAACCATATTAAACTTTATCTCATCTATATATTCTAGTATTTGATTGCATGCTTCTTCCGGCAAATCTATAATTGCTTCGTATACTCTTTTTTGTTGTTCACTCATATAAATCGCTCCTTTCTCTTAAGTTGTTAATAGTTATTATACCACAATTTTAAATATTTTTATAGTATCTTTAATGAATTTTAAAATATTTCGCTTCATTATGCAAAAGTACGATGTATCAAAAAAGAAACATCCACTTATATTGTGAATGTTTCTTTTTTATTATCCTCTCATTATAGCTTCAAATTCTTCGCCTTCTATTTTTTCTTTTTCAAGCAATACATTTGCAACTCTGTGAAGTTTATCCATTTGACTTTCTAATATTGTTTTTGCTCTGTTGTAGCCATTGTCAATTATTCTCTTAACTTCAACATCGATTACAGCTGCTATGTCTTCACTATAATTTTTTACATTATTTATATCTCTACCTAAAAATACTTCTTCTTGGTCATTGCCAAAAGTGATTGTGCCTAGCTTTTCACTCATACCGTATCTCATTACCATGCTTCTTGCAATTTTGCTTGCTCTTTCTATATCATTTGAAGCACCTGTGCTAATATCATTTAGCACTAGTTGCTCTGCAACTCTACCACCAAGTAATGATACGATTTTATCTTCCATTTCCGACTTAGACATAAAAGATTTATCCTCGGTATTTTTATACATTGTATACCCACCAGCTGTACCTCTTGGAACGATAGAAACTTGATGTACAGGTTCTGCATGCTCTAAAAATCTACTAACAACAGCGTGCCCACCTTCGTGATAAGCTACTAGTTTTTTATCTTTTTCAGATATTACTTTGCTCTTCTTTTCAGGTCCCATTAATACTTTAACCATAGCATTTTCTAAATCTTGCATTGTTATAGCTTGTTTGTCTTCTCTTGCAGCAAGTAATGCCGCTTCATTCATTAAGTTTTCTAGGTCTGCACCTGTAAAACCTGCTGTATTTTTTGCAAGTACACCTAAGTCAATTTCGCCTGCTAGCTTTTTCTTCTTAGCATATAATGCAAGTATTTCTTCTCTTGCTTTAACATCTGGAGCAGGTACTACAATTTGTCTATCAAATCTTCCAGGTCTTAAAAGAGCTGGGTCTAATATGTCAGGTCTATTAGTAGCAGCAAGCACTATAACACCGCTATTTGTACCAAAGCCATCCATTTCAACTAATAGTTGGTTCAAAGTTTGTTCTCTTTCGTCATGTCCACCACCAAGTCCAGCACCTCTTTGACGACCAACAGCATCTATTTCGTCTATAAATATTATGCAAGATTCTTTTGACTTAGCTTCTTCAAATAAAGCTCTTACTCTTGATGCACCAACACCTACATACATTTCTACGAAGTCTGAACCACTTATAGAAAAGAATGGCACACCAGCTTCGCCTGCAACTGCTTTTGCAAGTAATGTTTTACCAGTACCAGGTTGACCTACAAGTAAAACTCCTTTTGGTATTCTTGCTCCCATGTCTATAAATTTTTTAGGATATTTTAAAAATTCTACTATTTCTTCAAGTTCTTCTCTTTCTTCTGGAAGTCCTGCAACATCTTTAAATGTAATCTTATTTTTGTCTTCAGGATTTTTTAGTTTAGCACGATTTTTTGTAAAAGACATCGCACCTTTGTTTCCATTAAGACTTTGAACCATAAACCACCAAAATACAACAAATATTATAAGTATAACAAGCGGCGACAAATTGTCTAATATTTGTAATGCTTTAACTGGCGATTCTTCTTCAAACTTGAAATCGCCTTCTCTAATTTCGTCCTCAATAGAAATCATAAATGCATTTCTATCAGGAATTGTTACTTTCTTTTCTCCAGATTGTCCCTTTAGTTTTACAACGGCTGTTCTTCCCTCACTAGAAAGTACAATTGATTCTACTTCTTTACTCTCAATTTTTTGTGCAAGCTCATCAAATCGTAATTCACCTGTTGTGCCTTTTTCACTAAAAATTACTGCCGCAAAAATTATCACTACTAGTGTTATAATTAATGGTGCCGTTCCTATAAAAGATTTTTTCATTAGCTCCTCCTTAAAATATTGCTTTTTATATTTTATTTTCAAATAATAATAGTTAGCATCAAAAAATTAAATTTTTTCAAAAGTTAACTTTCCGCTTAAAACACTAACTTTTATATATTTATTAGGTGTTAAAAATTTACCACCTACATTATTTTCGCACAATTTAATAATATCGTCAACATGTACTTTTTCTATATCTTTTGCATTTCCTAAGACTTTTATTATTAATTTTAATACTAATCTCTTTCTAACTACAATATCTAGTTTATTAAACAACTTCAAATTACATACCACTTTTTTATTCAAAGTTTCTGTTATTACTATATTTTCATATGCCTCTTCCACAATGCCCGATATAAATCTTTCTTCTTCCGCAATTATGTTTGACATTCGATTTATATTTGTTACCACATTTGAATTTATATTATCTCTTATATATGGAATAAGCTCCAATCTAACTTTATTTCGTGTGTATGTAGCTTCGTCGTTTGATTCGTCATGTCGTGGATTTATATTATTTTCTTCGCAAAAACTTTCAATTTCTTGTCTTGAAATTTCAATTAGTGGCCTAACTATGTTTTCACGCTTTGGCTCAATTCCTTTAAGACCTGTAAGTCCGCTTCCTCTAATCATATTCATAATAACCGTTTCTGCATTGTCATTGCTATTATGTGCCGTTGCAATTTTATTGCATTTTTCTTTTTGGCAAATTTCTTCAAAGAAATCATATCTTGCCTTTCTTCCGGCTTCCTCCGTTGTCATTCCATTTAAATTTTCTTTTAAGTTTATTCGTTTTATAAAACATGGAATTTCGTTGTCAATGCAGTACTTTTCCACATATTTTTCATCTAAAATTGCATTTTCTCTTAATCCATGATTTACATGTGCAACACATATATTATATCCCAAAGCATGCAAAACTACTAATAAAGTCATAGAATCAGGTCCACCAGAAACTCCCAAAAGAACCTTGTCATTTTTTTCTAATAAATTATATTTTTTTATCGTTTGTGAAACTTTATTTAGCATATGTATCATCCTTTATTATCTATACTTATCAAGATTAACAAATTTTGTGTATTGTCCAAGCCATAATAATTCAACTGTTCCTGTTGAACCACCTCTGTTTTTAGCAAGTATTACTTCGGCAACATTTTTCTTTTCGGTTTCCGGATTGTAATAATCATCTCTATATAAAAACATTACCATGTCGGCATCTTGCTCGATAGAACCAGATTCTCTAAGGTCACTTAGCATTGGTCGATGGTCTGGTCTTTGCTCAGGAGCACGGCTAAGCTGTGATAGTGCAATTATAGGCACGCCTATTTCTCTTGCTAGGTTTTTAAGTGCTCTACTTATTTCAGATATATCGGCTTGTCTACTTGCATTCGACTTACTTGCATCCATAAGTTGTAAGTAGTCAATTACTATAAGCCCTATGTCATGCTCAAGCTTCATTTTTCTACATTTCGCACGAAGCTCTGTTGGCGTATATCCTGCCGAATCGTCTAAAAATATTTTAGCTTCTGATATTTCGCCCGCAGTATTCGTTAAGCTTATCCAATCATTATCGTCTAGTTTTCCACTTCTAATTTTTACACTATCCACCATAGATTCGCTTGCAAGTATTCTACTTACTAGTTCTTCTTTTGACATCTCCAAGCTGAAATATACAACAGGCACATTTGCTTTTATAGCTGCATTTGCAACTATATTTAGTGCAAATGCTGATTTACCCATAGCAGGTCTTGCGGCTACTACTACAAGCTGACCTGGTGAAAAGCCTAATGTTTTGTCGTCCAAATCTTTAAAGCCACTAGGCACTCCAACAACAGAGCCATCTAACGCAGCAAGTTTTTCTAAATTATCAAATGTATCTACTAAAACATCTTTTATCGCAGCGTATGATTTTTGTTTCTTTTTTTGTGCTATTTCAAATATCTTTCTTTCTGCAAGTTCAAGTGCGTCAGTTACTTCACCCGTTGGTTCATAGCCTGCTTTGCTAATTTCATTAGATGCTGCAATAAGCCTTCTTAAGATTGATTTTTCTTCAACAATCTTTGCATAAAACTCAACATTAGAAATCAAATACATAGGGTTGGTAAGTGATGCTAAATATTCAAATCCATTAACAACATCATATGTACCTCTTATCTCTAATTGTGCCTTTACTGTAAGCAAATCTATCGGATTATTTTTTCCATACAAATCAAGTATCGCACTATATATTTCAGCATGCTCATTTCGATAAAAATCTTCAGGTGTCAATATTTCAACAACTGTTAATACCGCATCTTTATCAACAAGCATAGAACCTAAAACAGCTTGCTCAGCTTGTACATCATTTGGTGGAATACGACTTATAATCTTATCCATTTATGTTTCCTTTCTCCTTATGCTTGTATAACATTTACTTTTAATGTTCCTGAAATGCCCTCAAACAATTTTATTTCTACATTGTAAACGCCTAAAGTTTTTATCGCATCGTTTAAGCATACTTTTTTCTTATCAACTTCTACAAAATACTTTTTGTTTAATTCATCTGCAATGTCTTTTGCTGTAACACTACCAAAAGTTTTTCCGTTTTCTCCGGCTTTAATTTTGAAAGTTACTTCAAAGTTTTTCATTTTTTCAGATAATTCTTTTGCATTTGCCATGCTCATATCTTTTTTATATTTTGTTGCATCTTGTTTTGTTTTTAGTTCGTTCATATTTGTAGCATCAGCAACTACGGCAAGTTTCTTTGGCAACAAATAATTTCTTGCATATCCATCAGTTGCATTTAAAACTTGTCCTTTTTTACCTACTGACTTAATGTCTTGTAATAATATTACTTTCATATCTTTTAACCTCCTAAAAAGATTTTTTAGTTATACTGCATTTTCGTTTACTTCTTCAATAGCTTTTATAAGTCTTTGTTTAGTTTCTTCAATTGTAGTTTTTTGTACTTGAGCTCCGGCAATCATCATATGACCGCCACCACCTAATTTTTCAAGTACCAATTGTACATTAAGTGCACCATTTGACCTTCCGCTTATGTTTATATAATCCTTCATATCTAAAAGTACGAAAGATGTTTCAACACCATTTAAATTAAGTAACTCATCTGCTGCTTGTGCTGCAATTTGCACTTGATTTTCTACTTCATTTGGACATACAGCAATAGCGATATTTCCAAATACAATCTCTGAATTTCTAATAACATCTGCAATTGCAATATAGGTGTCAACATCGTTTTGGAACATTTTTTTAATTGTCGCTACATCTACACCTATTTTTTTAAGATAAGCCGCAGCCTCAAATGTTCTAACACCTGTCTTATACATAAAGTTCTTTGTATCAGTTAGTATGCCCGCATATAAGCATTCTGCTTCGGCAAGTGGTAGCTCAAACTTTTCATCAATATATTGTAATATTTCCGTTACTAATTCAGAAGCAGAAGATGCATAAACTTCATGGAAAGTTAATAATGCGTTTTCAATTGCATCTGTGCTCTTTCTGTGGTGATCTATTATAACTATTCTATTTATTCTTTCAACAATTTCTGGTGCTTCAACATAGTCTTTTCTATGGGTATCTACAACAATCAGCAAAGTTTCAGGCGAAATTTTGGCAAGCACAGATTCTGTGCTTTGAAGCACATCGCTATAATTTTTCCCTAAACGCTTAACCAAGCCATCAATTGCAACACCGTAATCATTATAGACTATATATGCATCTTTATTCATAGTTTTAGCAATTCTATATATACCAATTGCAGAACCAAGCGAATCTGCATCCATGTTTCTGTGTCCCATAATTACGACATTTTTTGATTCTGAAATTAACTCTTGAAGTGCTTGTGCAACTACTCTTGCCTTTACTTTTGTTCTTTTTTCTATTTCTTTTGATTTACCACCAAAAAATTCATACTCGCCATTTTTTCTAATTACTGCTTGGTCGCCACCTCTACCTAGTGCAACATCAATTGCTGCCAAAGCATTTTGAAACATTTCATATTTCGTAGTATCCTCAGAAACTATACCAATGCTTAATGTAACTGGGATTTTGTTACTATAAGTAATCTCTTTTATTGAATCTAATATTTCAAATTTTGAATCAGTAAAAGCTTTTAAAAACTTCTTTTCAAACACAACCAAAAATCTGTTTCTATCCATTTTGGCAAAAACGCCACCAGTAAAAGCAAACCATTCTCTTAGCTGTCTTTCAACAACAGCTAAAATTTGTGGTTTATCCGTATCTGTCATTCCTTGCATTAATTCATCATAATTATCTATAATTATAAGTCCAACGCAATCTTTGTTGTCTTCATAAAGTTTATAAAGCCTGTAATAATCTGTTCTATCAATAAAGTATAGCATCATTACAGATTCTCTAATGCCTTTTTTGCGTAGATTTACTAAATTACCAAGTAGTCTATAATGTTTATCGTGAATGCTTATTTCTTTATCAATCGAAGCAAAATTTTCGTCAAATTCTTCATTCATTTCACGAATAATATTTTCGATATATTTTTCTTTATTTATACCTTTGAAAACATTATCTAGCCCCTCGTTATTCCATAATATATTTCCTTGATTTGTAACTATCGTTGCTGGAATAGGAAAGTTTAATATAGACTCATCCGTATTTAGCTTATTCATAAGATTATTTATTTGCTTTATTACTCGTTCTTTCATTTTTGAATGCTTTTTATATGTGAAAAATAGCACTCCAATATACACCAATATATTAAGTGGTATTGTTTGCGGCACTATAACACTCATAATAATTAAAATTACAAGTATTATAAGCAAATATGTTCTATATTTTGGTACAAAAACTTCATTAAATTTTATTTTAGACATGCCATGCCTCCTTATGCAATAATTTTATGCTCTATAACCATTTTTGTCAAGGAAATAGTAGGGGTAAAAAGGCTTTAACACAACTACTTCTCGACTTTATTTTTTATAACTTTTAGTGCTTTTTCTCTTTCTAACATTATAGTATGTCCACAACCTAAACACTCAAATTTAAAATCAACGCCCACCCTAGTAATTTTCCATTCTTTGCTTCCACACGGATGTTGTTTTTTCATTTCCACAATATCTCCAACTTGAAAGTTATTCATAAAATATTCCTCCATTTTTGAAAATCCTATTGGAAAACCAATAGGATTTTTTTAATTTACGATGCATTTTCTATTTTTTCTTGTTTTGTTGTCTTCTTTGCTTTCTTAGCATTAGTTTTAGCCACTTCATTTAAGATAAGCTCTGGCGTTTCACCTTTTGTAACAGTTTCCTTTGTAATTATGCATTCTACAATTTCTTTATTTGTAGGTATCTCGAACATTATATCGCACATAGTTTCTTCTAGTATTGCTCTAAGTCCTCTTGCACCTGTTTTTCTTTCAATTGCTTTATCAACAATTGCCTCTATGGCATCATCATTAAAGCTTAATTTTACATCATCAATCTCGAACAACTTTTTATATTGTTTAATAAGTGCATTCTTTGGCTTTGTCATAATTTCAACATAAGCATTTCTAGTTAAAGGTTGCACCGTTGTAATAACTGGTAATCTTCCTACAAATTCAGGTATCATACCGAATTTAACCAAATCTTGTGGCAACAAATTTTTAAGTGCAGTTCTTTCATCAAGTTGCTTTTGACCTACAATTTCTGCTCCAAAACCTATACTCTTCTTTCCAGTTCTAGTTTCTATTATTTTGTCTAGCCCTTCAAAAGCTCCAGCACAGATAAACAATATATTAGTAGTATCAATTTGGATGAAATCTTGTTGTGGATGTTTACGCCCACCTTGTGGTGGCACTGATGCAACAGTTCCTTCAACAATTTTTAATAATGCCTGTTGAACACCCTCGCCACTAACATCTCTAGTGATTGAAACATTTTCAGACTTTCTAGAAATCTTATCTATTTCATCTATATAGATAATTCCTCTTTGAGCTCTCTCTATGTCGTAGTCAGCCGCTTGAATTAATTTAAGCAAAATATTTTCTACATCTTCGCCAACATAGCCTGCCTCTGTAAGTGCAGTAGCATCTGCAATTGCAAAAGGTACATCTAAAAATTTAGCAAGTGTTTGTGCCAAATATGTTTTTCCACATCCTGTTGGTCCTAATAACAAAATATTACTTTTTTGTATATCAACATCGTCAATTTTATCAGCATTATTTATTCTTTTGTAGTGATTGTATACTGCAACAGATAAAGCTTTTTTTGCTTCATCTTGCCCTATTACATACTCATCAAGTACAGCTTTTATCTCTTTAGGACTTGGCACTTTTTCTTGCATAGGAGTTTGCATTGCTTCTTCATCTGTATCGTATTGGTCCTCTATGATACTTGAACATAAATCAATACATTCGTTGCAAATATATACGCCAGGTCCTGCAATAATTCGTCTAACTGCTTCTTGAGATTTACCACAAAACGAACATTTAACAGTCTTTTTATCTTCAAATTTTGCCATACCACACCTCTTTTTATATTTTCTTATCTTTTGTAAAATATTTACTAATCTCTCCTCATAACTTTATCGATTAAGCCATATTCTAAAGCTTCTTCTGCAATCATAAAATTATCACGGTCAGTATCTTTCTCTATTTGCTCTAATGGTTTACCTGTGTTTTCACTCAAAATTTTGTTTAACTTATCTCTTGTTTTTAATAAAAATTCTGCATGAATTTTAACATCAGATGCTTGACCTTTAGCACCACCTAATGGTTGGTGAATCATAATTTCAGCATTAGGTAAAGCATATCTCTTACCTTTTTTACCAGCAGCAAGTAAAAACGCCCCCATGCTTGCAGCCATACCTACGCAAATTGTAGATACATCTGGTTTAATGTATTGCATAGTATCATAAATTGCCATACCAGCAGTAACACTACCACCAGGACTGTTTATATAAATGTGTATGTCCTTATCTGGATCTTCTGATTCTAAAAATAACAATTGTGCAACAACAACACTTGCCGTAGCATCTGTTATTTCGTCACCGATAAATATAATTCTATCTTTTAATAATCTAGAAAAAATATCGTATGATCTTTCGCCTCTACTAGTTTGTTCTACAACATATGGTACTAAATCATTTTTAATCTCACTCATAATTCTCCTCCTTAGATTTTAGGTTAATGCATATCAATATTTAAAAAATTATTTTGCGTTAGCCACTATAAATTTTACTGCAAGAGTATATTTTAGTTCGCCTTTAACATACTCTCTCATTGATTCAGTTGCATTTCTTACAAATTCGTCAGCATCTCTGCCGTAAGCTCTAGATAAATCTTTCAATTTTTCATTTATATCATCTTCAGTTACTTCTAATTTTTCAATTTTGAAGATTTCTTCTAGTACAAGTCTTGTTCTTACATTTTTAGTAGATCTTTCTTCATATTCTTTTCTAAAGTCTGCAAGATTTTTGCCCATCATATCTAGATACATATCTAAGCTTAAACCTTGATATGATAATCTTGATTCTAAATCATGAATATAACCATCAATTTCGTTATCAATCATTACTCTTGGAATTTCTACTTCTGTTTTAGCTAAAACAGCTTGAAGTGCTTCTTCTTCTTCTTCGTATCTTGCTCTTCTTTCATTTTCTTCTTGAATATGTTCTCTAAGGTCTGCTTTTAATTCTTCTAAAGTGTCAAATTCGCTAACATCTTTTGCAAATTCGTCGTCAAGTTCTGGTAATTCTTTAACTTTAATTTCATTTACTTTTACTTTAAATTTAGCAGGCTTTCCAGCAAGTTCTTTTGAAAAATATTCTTCTGGGAATGTAACATCTATTTCTTTTTCTTCGTCTATTTTCATTCCTACTAATTGGTCTTCAAAACCTTCAATGAAAGCACCGCTGCCAATTTCTAATGAATGGTTTTCAGCTTTTCCACCTTCAAACGGAACTCCGTCTACAAAACCTTCAAAGTCTATAACGGCAGTATCGCCTTTTTTAACTTTATGTCTTTTATCTGCTGATATAATTCTAGCATTTTTTTCTAACATTTCGTTAAGATGTTCTTGAACAGCTTCTTCTGTTACAGGATATTCTTTTTTCTCAATTTTTAATCCTTTATATTTTCCTAGCTTAATTTCTGGTCTTACTGTAACTACTGCTGTAAATACTAAGTCTTTTCCAGCACCAATTTGAGTTATATCAATTTCCGGTGAAGATACTGCTTCTATTTCATTTTCTTTTATTACTTCGTCATATACATCTGGTGCAACAATATTAAATGCTTCTTCATATAATACAGATTCGCCATAGTATCTCTCAACTATATTTCTTGGTGCTTTTCCTTTTCTAAAACCAGGTACACTAAAATGTTTAGCATTTTTAAAAAATGCTTTTTGCATAGCCTCTTCAAATTTTTCAGCTTCGATTGTTATTTCAAGTTTTACTTGACTATTTTCTAATTTTTCTACTTTTGAATTCATATTACTTTTCCTTCCTTTATTGTTTTTTATTCACCGTGAGATTATATCATAGTTTGCATAATTTTCCAAGTCTTTTTTACTTTTTCCTTCGACATATTTATGTAAATTCAGCTTAAATCTCTATCAAATCAAAGTTTAGATAGTCACATGATGTAAGATATGTATCAATTTGAGGGATTTTTACAAGCATTTCATCGTAATTGCTATGTATGTGTCCATATATCCATTTTTTTACATTAAGTCCTTGAACACTATTTATTATACGCTCATCCGGCGGATAATGTGTAACTATTATCAACGGTTTATTGTTTTCATTATTTTCAGTAGCATATTTTATAGATAACTTAAGTCTTTCTAGCTCTCTTGCATAAATTTTTTCATTTTCTGTATTTTCCTCATAAGACCAATAGCGAGTGCCACAAATCATATATTTGTCAGTTTCATAAAAATTATTGTGCAAAAAATATATATCTTTATAATTGTTTTCTTCAAGAAATCTATTCATTTTGCTAAGTGTTTCCCACCAATAGTCATGGTTACCTTTTAACATAATCTTTTTTCCAGGCAATTTGTTTAAAAAATCAAAGTCCTTCTTTGCTTCTTCAAGATATGTTGCCCACGAAAAATCTCCCGCTAAAATTACAAAATCTTCATCTTTTACTTTATTTATCCAATTTTCATATATTTTGTTTTCGTAGTTTTCCCACTTTTGGCCAAAAATATTCATTGGCTTGTTCGTGCCAAAAGATAGATGCAAATCTGATATCGCATATATTTTCATTACTGTTCTCCTATCTTTAAATTCGGTACTGCGTTCAAATCATAGCTAGATACTTTACCTTTTAAGAAGTTATAATATGCAGCAGACCCAATCATTGCAGCGTTATCTGTACATAAAACAAGCTCTGGATAATATATCTTTAAATTGTTTTCTGCGCCAAGCTCTTTCATTTTCTCCCTTAAATAGCTATTAGCAGAAACTCCACCTGCAATTGCAACTTTATCAGTTCCAATTTCTTTTGCAGCTATTAATACATTATCTATAAGCACATCTGTAACTGCCTTTTCAAAACTTGCACACAAATCATTTACATTAAGATTTTCTTTTTCTTTATGCACCAAATTTATAACTGCCGTTTTAATTCCACTAAAACTAAAATCCAAATTTTCAAAATGAGTTTCTGGCAAAACATATGTAGGTTTACCTTCTTTGGCTAATTTATCTATTTTAGGGCCACCTGGGTAGCCAAGTCCAACAGTTCTTGCCACTTTGTCAAAAGCTTCCCCAACTGCATCGTCACGAGTTTTACCTATTATTTCAAATTCTGTATAATCCTTTACATGTACTAAATGTGAGTGTCCACCAGACACTACTAAACATAAATACGGTGGTTCAAGCTCTTTATTTGTAATGTAATTTGCCGCAATATGTCCTTCTATATGGTGTACACCTACAAGTGGTTTTTTTAGAGCGTACGCCATAGCTTTTGCCGTAGAAACACCTACTAGTAACGCTCCAACAAGTCCCGGTCCATATGTGCACGCAATAAAATCTACATCTTCTAATGTAACATTTGCCTTTTCTAAAGCTTCGGTAATAACAAATGTTATATTTTGCACATGATTTCGAGATGCAATTTCTGGCACAACTCCGCCAAATTTTTTATGTATATCTATTTGCGTTGAAATTACATTTGACAAAACTTCTCTGCCGTTTTTCACTAATGCCACTGAAGTTTCGTCACAGCTTGTTTCAATCGCAAGACATAAAACATCTTTTTGCATAAAATCCCCCTTTTTTAAATTAAACAAATAATCCACATATCCAAGCTATAAGGATTTGCATTCCTGTTGATATCCAATCAATTAATGGACTTAAAATCATGCTAGGTAATCCTGTTATAAATAATACTAATATTATTATTGTTGAATATCTTTCTAAAGTGTACATAAATTCAAGTGCTCTTCCTTTTAGAAAGTATCTTAATATTTTAGAACCGTCTAAAGGTGGTAGTGGCAACAAATTAAAAAGTCCAAGTCCAAGGTTTGTGTATGCTGCCAAATAAACAATCGTATATATCAAAAATACAGTATAACTTGCAGTCGTACAAAATCTATCCATAAGTGCCATAACTATAAATAAAATAAACGCCAATATAAAATTAGATATTGGTCCTGCAGCTGCAACAATTGCAGAATCTCTTGCTGGATTTCGATAATAACTTGGATCTATCTCAACAGGTTTTCCCCATCCAAAACCTCCAAATAGTAAACAAATAGTTCCCATAA
Organism: uncultured Eubacteriales bacterium; assembly: GCA_964602275.1. Classification (GTDB taxonomy): domain Bacteria; phylum Bacillota; class Clostridia; order TANB77; family UBA1234; genus RGIG6291. The sequence continues at coordinate 637 of CAZRQF010000003.1, read as the reverse complement.
CATCCATATGTGCAAAAGGATTTAATGTAAGTCTGCCTTGCCTTTCTGGTGTTGGATCTCCTAGTCTATCCGAAGCTTTTGCATGCGAATATTCATGTACTGTAAGTGCAAGTATCAACCCCGGAAGAGTTAATAAAGTTTCTTGCAAATCAATACCACCAAACATTATATTTACTAATACTATAATTACTAAAATTGCAAGCCCTGCTTGTCCCATGCCAAAAAACATCTAAACGCCTCCTTTTTGTAACTTAGCTATTATATCATACGCTAACAAAAAATGCCACACTTTCCGTGTGACATTTATGTGTATTTTTAGCAATTTTTTATAATCCTTTTGAAATCTTTAAGATTTTAAATTGTAAAATTCCACCTGGAGTTTCTGCATCAACTATTTCGTTTTTCTTTCTTCCAAGTAGTGCAGCACCAATAGGTGATTCATTAGAAATTTTGTTTTCTAATAAGTCGACTTCTGTTGAACCTACTATTGTATATTCAACTTTCTCGTCATACTCCATATCTAGAACTTGAACTTTATTTCCAACTTGTACTACTTTATTATCGATATCGTCGCTATCAATAATTTTTACATTTCTTAGTTTATTTTCTAAATCTATAATTTTCATTTCTACTTGTG
>CAZRQF010000002.1:0-48162 GCA_964602275.1 uncultured Eubacteriales bacterium | reverse complement strand
TAGCATCTACCACCAATCTTTCTTCAATTAAAAACGGACTGTCAGTAGAACGCCCGCAATCTAATGCACGAATACCATTTTTTAAAATTATAAATCTGCTAAAAAGCGATGTCAACAATTTCAATGATATGCAATATTTCAAAAAAAGATTGACTTTTTATGTTAACTCTGCTATAATAATAACAATCTAACAAATCATTAAAGACCGGTAATGATGGGAGATGTCCCACATATATCGAGTGTTGTAGCCGACTAGGCTGAGGAGAATATTCCGGGGAGGCTCGAAAGGTTTTAGTGTGATAGGGTTAGAAATTTATAGAAAGGTAACTTTTATGGAAGAGTCATCTATGTAGAATGCACATACCACTTAGTGTTTGGGTATGTGCATTTTACTTTTCATTTATTATATATTATCTACGACCACCTGGTCCTCCGTGATGTCCACCATGGCCTCCATGTGGTCCTCCCATACCAGGGCCACCGTGACTTGGTCCATGCATAGTACCATGACCACCATGATAGCCATGTATTCTGCTAGGTCCTCTTGGAGGCATAGGTGGTCTTCTATGTCTAGAATATCCAAATGGTCTAAATGAGCCATATCTTCTTCTATGCCAAAAACCGCCTCCAATTCCACTAAATAATAGTCCTACAATTCCTATTAAAATTAGTATTCCAAAAAAAGTCATACTATATTCCCCCTCTTTTTATAATCAAATTTTCTTTATTATACTATTTTATATTGAATAATTGTTGAATGAATTGTGCATTTTTTGTAATTTTTTAACCATATATTACATTTGAATTATTAAAGTTTACGAACTATAATTATATTAAGAGGTGTTTATATGAGAGATATTATTATAAGTTTTATTACAAATAAACAAGGTGAGCTAAAAAAATTTATAGATAAATTCTACGATATAGACTCTAATATTTCTCAAACGACTTTTAGGCTAAGCTATACAGTTCAAACACTAATAGAAACGATTGATATAATTTCTGTGCTTGTTGATAATGACGATTTATATAATATTGAAGTGTTTGTACAAACAAATAAAAACAATATTCTTAAAATAACTCCTGAAAATGTAGAAATTTATATAAGATATGTAATTAATCAATACATAGCAAGAAATCGGCTTATAGCCGATTTTCGTGCGTTTTATTAGTATATTAAAACTCTGTTTTCTTTCCCCTATTCATTAGATTAGATGTAGCTTCCATTACACTTTTACCATTATGCAATACATCGTATATTTCATTAATGATTGGTGCATATACATCATACTTCTTAACAAGTATATATGCTCCTTCAATTGCGTTGACACCCTCAACTACCATTCCTACTTCTTTTTTAGCTTCTTCTAGCGTTAGGCCTTGACCTAATAAAATTCCGCATTTCCTATTTCTACTATGCTCACTAGAACATGTTACAAACAAATCTCCAAGCCCTGTAAGTCCATAGAATGTCTGCATATTTGCACCCACAGCAATTCCTATTCTTGATATTTCAAGTAATCCTCTAGTAACAAGTGCAGCCAATGCATTATCGCCAAATCCTAATCCGTGAGCTATACCGCAACATAACGCAATAATATTTTTCAAAGAACCGCCAAGCTCAACACCTAAAACATCTGTATTTGTGTAAACTCTAAAATATTCACACATAAAAACATCTTGCAATTCTAAGAGTATATCTTCATTTTTAGATGCTATTACTGCTGCAGTAGGAAGATTTTTGATAACCTCTTCTGCATGGCTAGGCCCTGACAAAGCTGCAACCTTATTATTTGGGTATATTTCTGATATTACTTCTGTATATACTTTCTGCGTATCAGGTTCCATTCCTTTAGAACACAAAACAAAAATTTGATTATCTTTTACATAAGGCTTCATGTTATTTAATGTTGTGCGAATTGCCATTGATGGTGTAACTATTAAAATTATTTCTGTATCCTTTATAGTTTCTTCTAAAGAAGTATAACACGGTAAATTATCTGGCAAAGTTTGCTCAGGCAAAAACTTACATTTCTTTTCATTATTTATCATGTCCGCTTCTTCCTTTAAGAAAGACCAAATCTTCACTTCATGTCCGTTGTGATTAAGCAAGCAAGCTAAGGCAACACCCCAACTTCCACTACCGATAACACTAATTTTTTTAGTCATGTTTTCCTCCTTACTTTAAGTCAGCTTTTTTCTCAGCTTTTGTTTTCCATAATTTATTTTCTGTACCATCAAATATTCTCTTTATATTAGCTCTATGTCTTATTACTGCCATTAAAGCAATCACTAAAGAAAATGCAAGGTAAATCCATTTATTTTTAAATGCTGTTCCCATTACTAATACAAGCACAGGGTACAAAATAGCAGCTGCAATTGAACCTACCGAAACCATTCTTGTAAGTAGCATCAAGACTAATGCAAATACTAAACAAACAAGTCCAATTTTCCACTCAATTGTAAGTAATACTCCAAGTGATGTTGCAATGCCTTTTCCGCCTTTAAATCCATAATATATAGGAAAATTATGTCCTAAAATTACGCCAACGCTAGATAAAGCCATTGCCAAATCGTTATAAGGTATCGTAGCATTTTGAGCTTGTCCTAATGTAATAAGCCATTTACCTAAATATATTGCAATAACTGCTTTTAATACATCAAAAATCAAAACTACTAATGCTGGTAGTTTACCAAGTGTACGAAGTGTATTAGTTGTGCCGGCATTACCGCTTCCATGCTCCCTTATATCGCCTTTACCCATTAGTTTGCAAATAATTATTGATAAATTAATACTTCCTATCAAATATGCAACGATTGTTATTACAATTAACTGCCATATCATTAAAATCACCCTCCTAAATATTATAAAAACATTATAATATAACGATAAAAAACATACAAGCAAAAACCGAAAAACGCCAAAAATAAAGAGATACGCTATTTAAACTAAGTGTTCGAATAACCTATCTCTTTTAATCTTTAAACTAATTTTTCTTCTTTTTTCTTTTCTCTAATTAATATTCTTACAGGTGTACCCTTAAAACCAAAATTCTTCCTCAATTGATTTTCTATATATCTTTGATATGAAAAATGGAATAATTTTGCGTTGTTACAAAATACAACAAATGTAGGTGGTCTTGTAGAAACTTGTGTTGCATAATATATTTTAAGTCTTCTACCTTTATCACTTGGTGGTTGAACTAAAGTAACCGCTTCATTCATTACATTGTTAAGCATACCAGTAGAAATACGCATATCATTTTGTTTATTTACTTCATTTATTAATGGGAATAACTTATCTATTCTTTGACCAGTTTTTGCTGATACAAAAAGTATTGGTGCATATGTTAAATATGCAAGCTTTGTATATACTTCTTTTGTATATTCTTCGAGTGAACCAGTTTCCTTAGTAACGGCATCCCATTTATTTATTAATATTATTACGCCTTTTCCTGCTTCGTGTGCTTCACCTGCAATCTTAGCGTCTTGGTCTGTTACACCTTGTGTAGCATCAATAACTAAAACGCAAACATCTGCTTTTTCGACTGCTGCAAGCGCCCTAATTATGCTATATCTCTCAATCTCTTCATCTATTTTACTTTTTTTACGAATACCTGCCGTATCAACAAATATATATTTTCCATGCTCATTTTCAAATTTAGAGTCAATTGCATCTCTTGTTGTTCCAGCAATATTTGAAACGATAAGTCTTTCTTCTCCTAATATCTTATTGATTAATGAAGATTTACCCGCATTAGGTTTTCCTATAATGGCAACATGAACATATTCGCCATCATTATCGTCTTCAGTATCTTCTGGAAACTTTTCGTATATGGCATCTAATACTTCGCCCGTACCTAATTTATTCAAAGAAGAAACTGGAAGTGGCTCACCTAAACCTAAATTATAAAATTCATATAACTCTGCTGGTGTTTCGCCTATTCTGTCAGCTTTGTTGCAAACAAGCACTATTGGTTTTCTAGTTCTTCTAAGCATTGTAGCTACTTCATAATCAGAAGCGGTAACACCTTGTTTTATGTCTGTTAAAAATATTATGACATCTGCCATTTCCATAGCAAGCTCCGCTTGTCTTTTCATCTGAATAAGTATTTCGTCATCAGATTTAGGCTCTATACCACCTGTATCAATTAATGTAAACTTTTTTCCTCTCCATTCACTATCTGCATATATCCTATCTCTAGTTACACCCGGAGTATCTTGCACAATTGATATTCTTTCTCCAACTATATAATTAAAAAATGTAGATTTACCTACATTTGGTCTTCCAATTAACGCTACGATTGGTTTTGACATTTCTTTCACCTCGCTATCTATTTTACATAAAAAAGCTGCAAAAGTCAATCCTATTTTGGCATATGAAAAGACCCGCCAATTAATGGCAGGTCTATAATATTTATGCAGTTGCAGTTTCAACTTCAGCTCTCAACTTTTGATTGTCAATAGAAATTTCAAAAGAAGCAACGGGCCTCCCCAGAACAATTTCAAGAGCATTTTGCAACTCAACAAAAGGAACAAGCAATAAGCTTTCGCTCATTTGGTATTTCGCAATCTTAAATGGATTGCCAGAACGCCACCACTCCTCGGAATACTTTTGCATTACACTAAGATAGTCTTTCTCATGATTTTCAGGCACATGCAAAACATACCGAATGTGGTCGAGGTGGCTACGGTTGGCACTAAGACTACGCTTTTCCATAATGGTGTACCTCCTAAAAGATATTATTGTTTGACTATTATATCATCTTGCAGCATATTTGTCAAAGGTTTACCGTAATTTTCGCATTTATCTTAAAAAGCAACCTTCTTAAACTCTTATACTTATACTACATTCTGCACTTACTTTTTCAATAATCTTGTTAAACAAAGCTAGCACTTCCTCATCACTTAAAGTTTTTTCTTTATTGCTAAAAGTTAGCTTGTATGCGATTGACTTTTCGTTCTCTCCTACATTTTCACCAGTATATACATCAAAAACTTCTATGTTGGTTAATAATTTTCCGCCAACTTTTTTTATTGCAGTTTCAACAACTTCTGATTTCATTTCTTTGTTCATTACAAAGGCAACATCTTTTACAACGCTTGGGAACTTAGATATTTCCTTATATTTCATCTTTTTAGAATTATTAGTATCGTTTAATAATTTTTCAAGGTTCACTTCTAAAACATAAATATTATCTTTTGAAACATTAGGATGAACCTTACCAATTATTCCTATTTTTTCTCCGGCAAGCATTATACTAGCAGATTGACCTGGATGAAGCTCTACTGGTATATTTTCGGCTATTAGCTTATATTCTCCAGCAAATCCTAAATGTTCTAACAATTCTTCCATTACACCTTTTATGATGTAAAAATCAACTTGCTCTTTTTTAATACCCACAACATAATTGCCAGTCATTAAAACTGCAAGGTTTAATTGTTCTCCGTATTTTCCATCTTTTTTGTAGAAACTCTTTCCAATTTCAAATATAGAAATATCCTTTTGATTTCTAGCTTTGTTATAATCATATATCATTTTTAAAGATGGAATTAAGCTATATCTAAGTGCATTTCTTTCTTCTGTCATTGGATCTAATATTTTTACTGTGTCAAATTCATCAGTAGTATACTTGTGGCATTCTCTTTCTGGAATTAAAGCATAACTTAAAGTTTCATTAAGTCCAAGCTCTACCATTTTATTTCTAACACTTCTTTTCGCCTTATCATAACTTCCAGTTTTTAATGGCAACACAATTGGTTTTGCGACGATTTTATCCATACCATATATACGGCCCACTTCTTCAATTAAATCTTCCTTTATTGATATATCAAGTCTTCTTGATGGAACTGAAACTGTTAAAGTATTGCCGTTAGCACTAACTTCAAAATTAAGTCTTTCAAATATTCTTATAATTTCTTCTTTTGGTATTTCGATACCTAATACTTGATTTATTTTTTCACATGTTATATCGATTTTCTTTTCTTCTTTATTTGTTTTATCATGAACGATTAGCCCACTAACTATTTCCGCTTCAGCATATTTTGAAAGTAAATTGCAACTTCTTTCGATTGCCATATATGTTCTTTCTGGATCAAGCCCTTTTTCAAATCTATTGCTAGCTTCACTTCTTAATACTTTCTTAGAAGTTAAACGAACTTTTACAGCATCAAATATAGCAGATTCAATTAAAATATTTTTTGTACTTTCCGTTACTTCTGTTGAATAACCACCCATTACGCCAGCAAGTCCAATTGCTTCATTTTTATTTGCAATTACAATGTCATTTTCATTTAATGTTCTTTCTTGTTCATCAAGTGTTATTAATTTTTCATTATCGTTTGCATAACGAACAACAATTGTATCTCCTAATTTATCAGCATCATAAAAATGAAGTGGTTGTCCAACTTCTAACATTACATAGTTACTTATATCTACTACATTGTTTATAGGTCTTATACCAGAAGCTATAAGCCTATTTCTAAGCCATTCTGGACTTTCTTTTATTACTACATTGTTTACTCTTTTAGCTAAGAATAATGGACAATCTTCTGTTCTTACATCTACATTAAATTTGCCATCAATTTTTTCAATAGATTCATTATATGATAAATCAATTGGTTTTACTTTTTTGTCATATATAGCACCAATTTCATATGCCATACCTAAAATACTAAGTAAATCTCCTCTATTTGCAGTAAGCTCAAAATCTATTACTTCATCATCTAATTGTAAATATTTAATAGGGTCTTCGCCTAAAACAGCATCTTCGCCAAGTTCTATAATTCCCTCTGTATCCTTTGGGCGTAAATATTTATGCTCTATCCCTAATTCTTCAAGTGAACACATCATACCAAAAGACTCAACACCTCTGATTTTACTAGGCTTGATTTTAAAATCACCTGGAAGTACAGCTCCCACTAAAGCTACTACAACCTTTATTCCAACTCTTGCATTAGGAGCACCACAAACAATTTGAAGCACTTCTTTGCCTACATTTACTTTACATACATGCAAGTGATCAGAGTCTGGATGCATTTCACATTCTAATATTTCTCCGATTACTAAGTTCGTTGCATTAACTAATTTCTCAGCACTATCATATTCATTACCTACATTTGTCATATCATCGGCAAGTGTTTTATAGTCTACTGGAATTTCTATATAATCTTTAACAAAATTAGTACTTAACTTCATTTTCCTCATCCTTTCTGTCAAATTGTTCTAAGAAACGAATATCGTTTGTATATAATAGTCTTATATCTGTAATTGCATATTTAAACATTGCAAGTCTATCAAGCCCCGTACCAAATGCAAATCCTGTATATTTCTCTGGGTCATATCCGCTCATTTTAAGTACATTAGGATGTACCATTCCTGCTCCTAAAAGTTCAATCCAGCCTGTTTGTTTACAAAGATTGCATCCTTTTCCACCACATTTAAAACATGTAACATCAACTTCACAAGATGGTTCTGTAAATGGAAAATAGCTTGGTCTAAATCTTATTTGTGTATTTTCTCCTAATAACTTTCTAGCCATTATCTCAAGTGTTCTTTTTAAATCAGCAAGAGAAATATTTTCGTCTATAACAAGTCCTTCAACTTGTGCAAATTGATGTGAGTGCGTTGCATCATCATCTCTACGATATGTTTTACCAGGACAGATTATTCTAATTGGTGATTTTTCTTTGTTTGCTTGCATTACTCTTGATTGAGAAGCGGAAGTTTGAGTTCTAAGTAAAAATTCATCATCAATATAGAATGTATCTTGTGCATCTCTTGCAGGATGTCCTACATAGTAGTTTAAAAGTCTAAAACAATGCTCATCATCTTCTAATTCTGGTCCATCATAAACATCATATCCCATAGATACAAATAAATCTTCAACTTCTTCAATAATTCTATTTAAAGGGTGTTTTGAACCTCTTTTTATCTTTTTACTAGGTAAAGAAATATCAATCGTATCTTTTTTCAATTTTTCATTTACAATTTCTTCTTGAATTTTTGTCTGTGTAGCCACAAACAAATCATTAAATAAAGTTCTAACTGAATTTACTAGCATTCCATATTCTTTCTTTTCTTCTGGTGCTACATCTTTAATCCCATTATTAAGTTCTGTAATTATTCCTTTCTTACCCATGTACAAAGCTTTTACATCATTAAGCTCTTGTATGGTTTTTACATCTGCAATTTTTGTAGCTATTTCTTTTTTTAATTGCTCAATTTTTTCTTGCATACAAACCTTCCTTTCGTTATATATAAATTTATAATATTGGTACAACATCAAAAAGTCCCTGACATCATAAAAATGTCAGGGACGAAAAAACTAATTATTTTCCGTGGTACCACCCATATTCTAATCCAAACGATTAGCACTTAAAGTAGATTAACGCTCTACGCTCGTGTTAAACTCCAATAGTGAAATTCATTTATTTATAGAGCTTAGAGAAACTTTCAGTCGACGATTTCTCTTTCCTACAAGATACAAATAAACTACTAAAATATCTTCATCGTAAACAATACCTAAATAATACTATCTTTTCTTAGAAAAGTCAATTATTTTTTTACTATAGCTATCTAAAATATGCGATTATTTCGTCATATTCATTTTTAAGTATGCATCTATAAAATCGTCTAATTCGCCATCCATAACAGCTTGAACATTACCTGTTTCAAAATTAGTTCTATGGTCTTTTACCATTGTATACGGGCAAAATACATAAGAACGAATTTGACTTCCCCATGCAATTTCTCTTTGTATTCCTTTTAAGTCTTCTATCTTTTCTTTATTTTCTTTTTCTTTTAGCTCAAATAATTTTGACATTAACATTTTCATTGCTGTTTCTCTATTTTGAATTTGTGAACGCTGCGTTTGACACGAAACAACTATGTTTGTAGGAATATGTGTTATTCTAATTGCTGACTCAGTTTTGTTTACATGTTGTCCGCCAGCTCCGCTTGATCTGTATGTGTCTACTTTCAAATCATTTGGGTCTATTTCAATTTCAATGCTATCGTCTATTTCTGGTATTACTTCTACCGAAGCAAACGAAGTATGTCTTCTTCCGCCTGCATCAAAAGGTGATATTCTAACAAGCCTGTGTACTCCATTTTCGCCTTTTAAATATCCATAGCTATTCGCACCATTAACACTAAAAGTAACACTCTTTATACCTGCTCCGTCGCCATCTAAATAATCTAATTCTTCTACTTTGTAGCCATTTTTTTCAGCCCACATCGTATACATTCTATAAAGCATTTCAGCCCAATCTTGTGCTTCAGTTCCACCTGCTCCAGGGTGAATAGTCACTATTGCATTATTTTGGTCATTTTTGCCAGCAAGTAAATTTTCTATTTCAAGCTTTTCAATCTCTTTAGTTAACTCTTTTATGTTGTGCTTTACTTCTAAAAGTATATCTTCATCATTTTCTTCATTTCCCAAATCAATCAAGACAAGCGTATCTTCATGCAAAGAATTCACTTTTTTATATTTTTCTAATTTATCTTTCAATATCTTGATTTCTTTCAAAACAACACTAGATTTATTTGTGTCACTCCAAAATTCGGATTGGTTAGTCATCTCTTCTAGTTCTTTTAATCGTGCCATTTTAGTAGCAATGTCAAAGAGATTCACCCATTTCTTTAAGTCTTCTGGTTAAGTCTTTCATTGCATACTTTGCTTCGTCAAGCTCTAACATAAAATATCACATCCTTCTTTTTTTAGTTATTATATCATACATGTCAAATGTCCGCTTCTTAAAATTTTAAAAAAACGGACATTTTAATTTGTTTAATTTTACGCTTGTGGCAAACTTAAATTTATAGACTTAATCATTTCTAGTACTTCTTCTGCTTCTTCTCCCTTTAATCCATAGTTCCAACCTACTACTTTTTTATCATCTTTTGCAAAAACAACATAAGTCCAGTTATCACTACCATCATAATATCCTATGGTTAGTTCTGTTCCATCGTTTAAAGTATCATTTTTAACTTCTAAACCTGTGCCACAAACACCAAAGAAATCTGCAAAACATATCTCTGCATACTGCTCTGAGTTTTTAGGATAAACCTTTACTCCACCACGATAATCTTCTGTAACTTCCGTTTTAAGTTCATATACCCAATCGGTTGGAATTAACAAGTCCATATAGTCACCATTTTGATTATAGATAACTTTTTCTGTGCTTTGAACCTTGTCACTAGGATTTAGCTCTTCTTTTCTTACAGGTGCATACTTATATCCCCATGTGCTAAAAAATACTTCTTCGCCTTTTTTCATCTGGTTCATATCCATTAAATATATACCAAAAATCGCTACTAATACAACTAATCCTATTATTAAAACTATCTCTGTGCTTTTCTTCATTTTCATTCCTCCTTACAACTTCTTAGACGATTGTAAGTAAAAAAAGTTCAACTTTTATATATACTTATTTACATCAACTATAAATATAATTTCATTTATTATATCTATAACCGCATAAACAATCATAAATATACCCAATGTTGCAACTAGTATTCCAGAATATGAAATCACATATATGCCAGCTAAAACCATTAAAATTGCTGAAATAAGAGCAAGCCACCAAGCTTTTATATTAAATTTTTTCAATTTCAATGCAACATTTCCTTTTATTAATCCACTATAAATAAGCCATATTGCAACAGCAATCCTAAGAATTGTATTAAGTAGCGATGCTTGCACTATAAATATTATACCAACAATTATTCCTATCGTGCCAAACACCAAGTCATAATTAAAAAAGTCTTCATTACCTTTTAAAGAAATATAATTAATAATTTTAAAAATACCAAACAATATAAATATTCCACCTATTACATACGATACTGCCATTATAGTTGTTTCTGGGTTCAATGCAATTAATATTCCAACTGCTAGAAAAATAATTGAAACCAAAATCGTTTCTAACGCATCTTTTTTCAAATACTTTTTCATCCACATTTCTAAATTCATAAAAAATTCCTCCTTCAATTTTAAAATATATTTTTTATCCATCCAAACATTTTATCTAAAACTATTTTAATTCTATCCCAAAAAGAAATTTTTTCGCTACTTGCTTCTAAATCTTTTTCGGCTTTTTTAGTTTCTTTAATGTCTGGCGTTTTGAATACAAATTGAACACTTTCTACATTTTCATTTTCCGTGCTACCAAACGAAACAACTTTTGCATCTTTTGTTATATTAAATATTGTCGTTTCGTCTTCAATTTTATCCCATTCGTTATCTAGTACCTTTTTTATTTGATTCTTTGAATTTTTAAATTGATTAGATTGCTTTGTTATATTTAATAATTGGTTATCTAATGAAACGATTGCATCAAGTGTTTTATCTGTTCCACTATATATGCTAGTGCTTAAAATATTTAACATACTTTGAATGTTATCTATCATACTAATACTTAGCGTATTCATTTCTGAAAGCTTACTTATTAATGCTTGGAAAGTATTAATTGTTTTTATAATATCTTCTTCATCTTCTAAAATTTTATCATTATACTCACTTACTATTTTAAGCATTTCTTCTAGAGTGTTAGATGTATCACTTAGTGCTGCTATAAATTTTCTAATAGTCTTTGCATCACTTTTATTTAAAATATCTGCTACATCATCTAAATCATTTCCTAGATTACTCAAATCTTTTGCTATAACTGATTTGCTCTTTACTTGACTTAAAGAAATATTTTCAAATATAGTTTTCATATTAGTTGCACTTGAGCCAATTGATTCTGCCGATACTGCAAGTGACATTGCTAGCTCAGGATATTCGTCCTCTATACTTTGTGCATATCTTGCTAGTTTTTTAGCTTCGGTAGCTAAATCTCCCAAATTTTCTTTTACGGCACTTTCTGTACTCTTATCATCCATACTTTCAAACATCGAAGCCATGTCGTTAGTTAATTTTGATATGCTCTCAATTAATGTTTTTATATCATTTACATCACTCGGTAAGCTTTTACTTATTTTTACAATGTCTTCAAACTCTTCATTTAAAATGTCTACATCATCTTGTAAATTTTTAACTTCATCGTCTAAATCTTTAAACATATCAATAAATGTTGCATAATCAGAATTTAGCTTTTCCAAATCGTCTTGCACATTTTGTACTAATGGTACTACTTCTTCTAATATTGTTTTTAAGTTTGAGATATCCTCATCTCTCAAATCAGAGATTCCATGCAATTCTTGCGTGCCTTTCTTTATTTCACTTACACCAGCAGAAATCCCATTTAATCCGCTATTCATTCCATTAAAAGCTTCTAATATTATATCTGTACTTTTGTCTATTGAATCTAGTGAATCTTTAATGTCATTTTTTTCTTCTACAATATCTGAAACTTTATCTAGTATGTCGCCGGAAAGTGGCACTGCAGCCATAGTTATTCCATCCATAGAAAAACTTTCACTACCCAATCTTATATTTAGCTCTGTTGATTGCCCAGGCAAAACAATAAACATAAGAGTTTTTGTATTACCTGTGTTTGTTATCATTGCATTATCTGATTCAACACTTAAATAGTCTGACATATCGAAGCTACTAGTTATTTCTAATATGTAATTATTTCGATAATATAAATTAGCTTTTTCGTTTGCAGTAATTTTTATATTAATTTCAACAATACCTTTTTCTCCAAGTAATGTATCTGGTGTAACTTCCACACCGTTTAATTTATAAGTAATATCAAAGGCCCACGGAACACTTTCATAATACTCTTCTGATACTTTTCCTGTATAAGAAAATACCTTTTCGTCAGTAACATTCCAAATTAGTACTCCATCTTCATTTGTACTTTCATTTCTATTTGTAAGATTAGTAACCTCACTATACCTAGTATAATCTTTAATTTCGGTTGCTTCATTCGTTTTACATTTATTATAAATATTTATTTCACTTATATCGCCATAGTTTCCAAGATTGATGTATACCGTTTCTTCTTTTGTTAATGAAGGCATTGCATAGCAAAAACTACTAAGTAAAATTACCATAGCAACTATGCAAACTAAAAATCTTTTCATACTACTTTACTTCCTTTCTTGTTTTGATTTTTTCGGTTTCTTATTTTTTAGTTCTTTTAAATTATCCAAATTTGTTATCTCTATTGCTTTATCAAAAATAACTAATATGTGTGGTAAGAAAAATACTACCAAAAACATACTTATTAATGCACCTCTACCAATTAAATGCCCAATTTCCGAAACGGCATTTATTGTTGAACACCATTTTATCAAATATGCTGCACAAACTAATATACCGCCTGAGGTAAGTATAGATGGCAAACTCTTATCAACAGCCATTTGAGAAGCGGTTTTCTTATCTAAAGTTTTTCTAAAAGTTAAATAATTATTTGTAAGCAATATTGCATAGTCTATCGTTGCACCAAGCTGTATTGAGCTTACTATTAAATATCCAAGGAACATCATTGATTTTCCTGTATAGTACGGTATTGCCATATTTATAAATATTCCACACTCTATTACGATGGTTAATAGAAGCGGAAGTGCAATTGATTTAAATGTACATAAAAGAATTATTATAACCATTAGAATTGATAACATATTTACAATTCCATAATCTTTATTTACAATTTCTTTTATGTTCATTGTTATAGGGATTACTCCCGTAATTTCATATGAGTCGCCATAGTATTTTTGAAGTATTTTTTCTAGTGAATTTATACTATCAAATGCTAAATCGCTTTCAGATGAAGTTCTTAGATATATTAAAATTCTAGAATAATTATCCGTTTTAAATTTTTGATAATTATCTATCGGTATAAAACTATCAGGAATTCCTTCTCCTACCAAATTAGCAAGAGATTGAACATTTCGAACAACTTCCATGTTTTCTATTTTCGATACCATTTCTTTTTCCGATATATAATCGCCATTCGGTACTAATACTACTATCGGATTACTTCTTCCAAACTTTTCAACAATCTTTTTTTCATCTTCATAGACTTTTGTGCCTTCGCCACCGCCAAAAGATGATGAGCCGTATAAAAATACATTTTGCTTTTGTGCTATATATGACGGTACTGCAATAATAATTACAAGCACAATCAATAAATATGATATTTTTGTCATAAATGTAGAAAACTTTTTAAAATCAGGCATTAAAGATTTGTGACGAGTTTTTTCTATGTATGGATAAAATTTAAGTATTAGACATGGCATAAAAAATATAACTGAAAGCAAACTAAATATTATACCTTTTGCAAATACAAGCCCCATATCTTTACCAATTGTAAATCCCATAAACACTAGTGCTAAAAATCCTGCTATTGTAGTAGTTGCACTTGATAAAATTGATATGCATGATTTTTTCAATGTGTTAACCATTGCTTCTTCCAGATTACTTTTATCTTCTGTTTCAAATTCATGCAATAAAAATACTGAATAGTCCATTGATACCGCCAATTGCAATGCTGCCACTATACTGTATGTCAAAAACGAAACATGTTTTAATAATACATTCGTACCCATATTTAAAAAAATTGATGCACCAATTACCGCCATAAATAGCAGTGGAGATACATAAGAGTCAGTAGTTAAAAGCAATATTATTATTACAACAGGTATTAATATAAGCATTACTTTACTTACTTCTGTTTGAATTGTGTCTTGTGCAGATTTTGTATCAATAGCCGAGCCAATCATACTACTATCTTCCGGAAGTATATTTTTTATCTCTTCAACTGCATTGTTCGTTCTCAACGAATACTCATCTTCTTCAAACATTACCTCAAATAATGCACTGCCATCTTTATAATAGTCCGCTAATACATCTTCTGAAATAAATTCAATTGGCCTATATATGTCTATGCTATCATCTAGCCATAAAACCATATCTATACCATCAACTTTTTCTATTTTGTCTTTGTATTTCTTTGCTTGCACTAAAGTAACATCATTTACCATAACTCTGGCAAAACTTTGCATTCCAAATTCTTCTTCTACAATATTTAAACCTTGTTTTGCTTTTTCGTTATCTGGAACATATTCAGATAAATCATAATTAATGCGTACTAGTGGAATAAGCAAAACGCTGATTATTACAGCAATAACAAATCCTATGCCTATTTTATTTCTGTTTTTTACAATAAACCTTGCTAATTTTTCCATTAATTATTAATCACTTCCATAACTCTTTCGTCCAAATTTTCTATCATTAGTTTTTCATATATTATAAGGTTTTTCTTTAGTAGTTCTGGTTCATCAATGTTTGATTTTACAATGAAACTAAAACCCTCAAACTGCGAGCGTGCCATAGCTTCACAAAGCGTTATATCAATCTCCCCAGTCTTCATGCTTTCTACAATTTCTACAATTTTATCAACCAACATTTTTAATATCTTTGATTTAAACTCCAAAAACAAACTTTCATTTTCGCATTTAAACATCACTTTTAATGCATCCTTTTTGTTTTTAGACATTTCTACCGCCATCTCAATTATCAAATCAAAAACTTCATGCATTTTAAGCTCTTTATAATTTGAAGGAATTTCTTTAAAGAATTTTTCAATTTCGCACTCTATCTCTTTTAAAATTTCATTTAACAAATGTTTTTTAGTAAGAAAATACCTATAAATATTTCCCGTACTAATTCCTACATCGGCCGCAATATCTTTCATAGAAGTATTTTCATACCCTTCTTTTTTAAATCTACGCTTGCCAACTTCAATAATCTTCTCTTTTATTTCATCTTTTAACTTTTGCATTATATCCCTCCTGAACAAATAATGAACTCTAATTCATTATTAATATATTACTCTATTTTCTACAATATGTCAATAGTGAATTGCAATTCATTATTTCACATAAAAAAATGATATTAACCTAAACTTAATATCATTTTAATAAACTTTATGAACGGCACTTCTATAAAATTTGCAAATGCTCTAATAAAATTTTTACGCCTATGCAAATCAAAATTAGTCCTCCTATTATCTCTGCTTTTTTCTCATATTTGCACCCAAACTTATTACCTATTTTAACGCCTGCAATACTTATTACAAATGTAATACTTGCAATTATCAAAGCAGCTAACAATATATTAGTTCTTAAAAAAGCAAAAGTTATTCCAATAGCCAAAGCATCAATACTTGTCGCTATGGCTAAAATTATCATTGTTTTAAAATCCACATCATCATTATAACTTTCTGTTTCTTTACTAAACGCTTCTTTTAACATATTTATACCAATAAACGCTAGTAATCCAAAGGCTATCCAATGGTCTATTTTCGTTACCAAGCTTTCAAAGTTTGTTCCTAAAAAATATCCCACAACTGGCATTAAACCTTGAAATACCCCAAAGTATCCTGCAATAATTAAAGCTTTTTTCCAATCCATTTTTTTCATGGATAGTCCTTTACATATTGATACAGCAAAAGCATCCATAGCCAATCCAATTGCTATTAATATTATCTCTAATATTCCCAACTTTTTTCACTCCTACGCAATATATAAAATGTATTTTCAAAATATTTTTCAATTACTAAATATTATGAGGCTTCTATTAAAGTTATTATAAAATTTATCTACTTTAACGCTATGGTTCTTATATAAAGATTAAAGTTATCGCAGTCTAAGTCTTTCATAATGCTTTCCATAGTTGCAATTTCTTCATCGCTAAAACAAACCTGTTTTCTCTTTTTATCTGCAATTCTCTTGCACTCATATTTTTCAAGGTCAGCTTTAGTAATTTCCTTATTCTCTATGCAAAATCTTATATACCCGCTAAACTCGTTAAATCCATATTCTTGTGCTTTCTCATTTATTAGCATTAAATGTTCAGCAGAAAAAATTAATTGTTTTCTATTTTTTCTAATACGACTTTCTTCTCTTATCAAATTCTCCCTATAATTATATGGTCTAAACCTTTTATTATTTTCATTGTTCATATTATATTCCATATTACACCTCTCCTATAAATTTTCTAATTCTTTTATTTTATCTCTAATCTCAGCCGCCTTTTCAAATTCCATTTTTTCAGCATAGCTTAACATCTTGGTAGTTAGTTCGTCTATTATTTTACTTATGTCTTTTCCTTCGGCAATATACTCTTCAGCTTCACTTTCTTCAAATGTTGCCTTAATATCATCCCTAATATCTTTTATAATGGTCTTAGGCACAATGCCATGTTCTTCATTATACTGCATTTGAATTTTTCGTCTTCTATTAGTTTCCGTAATTGCTTTTTCCATAGATTCAGTAAGCTCATCGGCATACATTATAACCCTTCCATTAGCATTTCTAGCAGCTCTACCAATAGTTTGGATTAGTGAACGCTCACTACGCAAAAAGCCTTCTTTATCAGCATCGAGAATTGCAACTAATGCAACTTCAGGCAAGTCTAAGCCTTCTCTTAGAAGATTTATTCCAACTAGTACATCATACTTACCTTGGCGTAACTCTTTTAAAATTTTCATTCTTTCTAATGTATCAATATCTGAGTGCATATAAGTTACTTTTATTCCTGCTTCTTTTAAATAGCTAGTTAAATCTTCCGCCATTTTCTTAGTTAGGGTAGTAACTAATACTCTTTCATTAGTTTCAGTCACTAAGTGTATTTGCTCAATTAAATCATCAATTTGATTTTCAATAGGCTTTACTTCTATTTTAGGGTCAAGCAAACCAGTTGGACGAATAATTTGCTCAACAACATTTTGAGTATGCTTTTCTTCGTAGTCGGCAGGTGTTGCACTAACAAAAACAACTTGATTAATTCTGTCTTCCCATTCTTCAAACTTTAACGGTCTATTATCATACGCAGACGGAAGACGGAAACCATATTCAACCAAACTATCTTTTCTTGCTCTATCGCCATTATACATAGCTCTCACTTGTGGAATTGTAACATGTGATTCGTCAATCATCAAAAGAAAATCGTCAGGGAAATAATCAATCAAAGTATATGGTGCACTTCCCGCTTTTCTACCACTTATATGCCTAGAATAATTTTCTATGCCTTGACAAAAACCTGTTTCTTGCATCATTTCAATATCAAAATTTGTACGCTGTTCAATTCTTTGTGCCTCAATCAACTTCTTATTATCAGTAAAGTACTTAATGCGTTCTTCAAGTTCTTCCTCAATAGTGACAATAGCTTTTTTCATTTTCTCTTTAGAAGTTGCATAATGCGAATTAGGAAAAATCAAAACATGGTTTCTAAGAGCTATCTTATGTCCTGTTAGAGGGTTTATTTCTGTGATTTTATCTATCTCATCTCCAAAAAACTCTATCCTAAGTGCCTTTTCAGATTCATTAGATGGATAAACTTCAACAACATCTCCTCTCACTCTAAACTTGCCTCGTTTGAACTCCATTTCGTTTCTATCATATTGCCTTTCGATAAGCTCTCTTAAAAGCATATCTCTTTCTATTTGCATTCCTGGCCTTAAAGAAAGAGTAAGTCCACTATAATCTTCAGGGTCGCCTAAGCCGTATATACACGAAACGCTCGCAACAATTATAACATCTTTTCGCTCAAAAAGCGAAGCTGTTGCAGAGTGCCTTAGCTTATCAATCTCTTCATTAACAGCAGAATCTTTTTCTATATAAGTATCCGTTTGTGGCATATATGCTTCTGGTTGATAGTAATCATAGTAAGATACAAAATACTCAACTGCGTTCTCTGGGAAGAACTCCTTGAACTCCGAATATAACTGTCCGAGCTAAAGTTTTATTGTGAGCAAGGATAAGCGTTGGCTTATTAACTTTAGCAATAACATTAGCCATCGTAAAAGTTTTCCCGAGAACCTGTAACTCCAAGTAAAGTCTGATATTTTTCGCCTTTTTCAATTCCATCTACTAAAGACTTTATTGCCTCTGGCTGATCACCAGTCGGCTCAAAATTTGAGTGTAGTTTAAACATTTTTTCACTTCCTTACTTATTTTTTATGATTACATCTAACCATCAATTCGTTCCCAAATTCGTTACTGTTTTAACTTTAACATTACATACTACTTCTTTTCTTGATATTAATAGTATAAAGTTTTTATAAATTATTTTTC
The DNA here is from genome assembly GCA_964602275.1 of uncultured Eubacteriales bacterium. Lineage (GTDB taxonomy): Bacteria > Bacillota > Clostridia > TANB77 > UBA1234 > RGIG6291. Next base: position 29,129 of record CAZRQF010000002.1, on the reverse strand, counting down.
GCCCAACCAACTAGCAATATCTACTATTTCAATACCTTCATACTGATATGTTTCATGTTTCGTTCTAGCAATTATCATTTTAGGATAAGCGTCTTGAATTTTTAGCAAAGATTCTACTTCTCTTTTAAATGTTTTCTCATTGCTAATATCATCTGAAACCTGTATATAAATTTGCTTGCCTTGTTTTTTAGCTACAAAATCTATTTCTTTTTGGTATAATGTTCCTATATAAACCTCATAACCTCGTCTTAATAATTCAATTGCTACAATATTTTCATATACTCTTCCATAATCCATGTTATTTGTCCCAATCATTGCATACCTAAATGCATGATCAGCTAAATAATATTTATTTTGTGTGCTAAGATATTTCTTACCTTTTATATCAAATCTTTTTATTTTATAAAAAGCAAAAGCATTGCATAAATATTCAATATAATTATTAATTGTTTTATCGGTTATACTTACATTATTAGTATTTAAAACTTTTGTTATGCTATTTGCAGAAGTTAAATTAGAAATATTATCCATTAAATAGTCGGTAAGATTTTGAATTATATCTGTATTTCGTATTTTATATTTTTGTTTGATATCTCTTATAACCAATGTATTAAATACTTCTTTTATATACTGATATTTTTCTTCTTGTGTCTTATACAAATACGAACCAGACATTCCTCCTTCTTTCACATAATTATCAAACGCCTCTTGAATGTCTTTATATTTGTAATATTCCAAATACTCTTTAAATGAAAATGGATATACTTCAATTTTAAAAGTCCTTCCTGTAAATAGTGTAGCCAAGTCACTACTCATCAAAAATGCATTTGAACCAGTTATATAAATATCAAACTTTTCCTCTGCATGAAAACCGTTTATCACTTTTTCAAAATCATCACACATTTGAATTTCATCTATTAATAAATAGTTATTCATATCATCTTTAAAATTATTTTCTACATATGCTACCAATGCATCATATGTTTTAATTTTTTCAAATTTGGGCAAATTATAATTAATATGAATTATATTACTCATTTCATCTGTTTGTTTTATATACTTTTTGAATTCTTCCAACAACTTTGATTTTCCACTACGCCTTACACCAGTTATAACTTTAATATCCGGTGTACCTATAACATTTATTAACTTATTTAAATACTCCTCTCTTTTTATTAATTTCATATCCGAACTCATTCCTTTCGTATTTAAATTTAGATGTATATTGGCAGAATTTTTTCTATAATTATAATTCTTCTATTCCGAAAAGTCAATTTTTTTCAGTTTTTTCGGAATATATTCTTTATTAATTAATTTGAGTGTAATTTAAACATCTTTCTCCCCTCTTTAATATATATTTATAACATTTTTTCCTAAAAAAAACAAGGTATACAATATAGCTTACAAAACTTTCTTATTGCTTAATGAAAATAAAAAAATACTATATAACAAATTGTTACATAGCATTTTTATTGTTTTCAAAATTTATAATTAACCTACTTTAAAGCTCGGCTTGCACCGATGATATATCTGATATCTTAGCAGCAAAATATGGCAAGTTTGCATCTTCCTCAATTAAAAATATTGTAAACGCTTGATCAACATCAAAGCTTCTTGGTTCTTCTTCTATTGGCATTGCACTTTCTGTAAGCATCATACCTGCTTCACTTTTTATCTTTCCACCTTTTTCATTTAGTTCAAATTGTATCGTTTGCAAAGCAGTATCAATCACATATTCATCACCATTTGCAAAATAAAATGGTTTTCCTTCAACTTCCGTTATGTTTTCTTTTAAATCAAAAGTTATATAAGGCATTTTGAAAGTATCTCTATCTCCAAAGCTTTTAGAGCCTTTATAGTTCTCGCTTTTATCCATAATACTATTATAAATGTCTAAAAAGTTATCTTCTTTATTTCCAACAGATACTATTACCTCATCATTTCCTTTTGTAGTTAATTTTAGTGCAAAATCATTTTCCGAGTTATAATAAAGCACTTTTATTTGTTTTCCAACTTCATTTTTAGTTTTATTATCAATTCCAAAATATTTTACATTATCGTAATTTTCAAAAGTGCCATCTTCTAACTTGCTAAAAACTTTTGGAAACTTAAACTCCTTTTTTAGCATAGCATATAAAAAATAATCATTTGCTGTATGGTTATTCCAATCAAAGCTATCTAATATATCACTTTTTTCGTTAAATTTATCTTTTATTGCTTTTTCAATTTCTGCTTTCAACTCCAAAGTTGGTGTACCATACTTTTTATAATAACTATCCTCAGATAATTCCTCCGTTGTAAATGTACCTTTATTAAGATGATTTACTATATCAGAATTTTCTGAAAATTTAATATCTTGTTTTGCTATATCATTTTTCAAATCGTTCCATATCAAATTAAAAGTACCACACCATGCTGTATTTTCGCCAATTACATCTTCAAGCGAAGTGACAATATTAATTTTTTCATTATTAACATTAGGCTTAACTTCATTAAAGTCTATGTATTTAGTCGCTATTAAAATACATATTACTAATACTACCAATATACTTACACTAAGCAAAATTTTATTTTTCATACAATCAACCTCCATACATTATTAGACAAAATCATGTAAAAAAAGTTGCAAATTTTATAATAATTTATACATATTCATATTTTCGTTTGTTTTCTATAAAGCAAATTAAGCTAATACCTAATGCTAAAATTTCCGCAACTGCAACAGAAAGCCATACACCGTCTATTCCCCATGCTCTTGGCATTAAAAGAATTGTTATCACTTGAAATACCAATGTTCGTGCAAACGATATAATCGCCGAAATTACACCATCGTTTAGTGCTGTAAAGAACGATGACGCAAATATATTAAACCAACTTATAATGTATGATAAAGAATATAGCATTATAGCATTAACAGTAAATTCAAGTAGTTCTGGATTTTCACGAATAAATATACTAGCCAGAGGTTTTGCAAGTATTTCAGCTAAAAATGTCATGACTAATGCAGCCACTCCTAGTAATCTCACGCTCTTTTTCAATAAGCTCTTAACCTCTTCTTTATTTTTAGCTCCATAATGATAGCTAATTATAGGTGCAGTTCCAACGGAATATCCAACATAAGTTCCAACAAATAAAAAGCCAATATACATTATTACACCATATGCTGATACGCCATCAGCCTTAGCAAGTTCCATAAGTTGCTTGTTGAACAAAATGCTTACTAAAGATAAAGACAAATTAGTTACCATTTCTGACGAGCCATTAATGCAGGCATCAATTATCGGTGTAAATTCAAATTTTGTTTTGCCAAGTCTTAGCGGTGTATCATTTTTACTAAAGAAATATACAAGTGGAATAATAGCACCAACAAATTGACTTATTATTGTAGCTATAGCTGCACCTGCAACGCCCCATTTATGAATGAAAAAGTAATCTAATACCATGTTAGTCACACCTGCTGCTACCGTAACCATTAACCCAAATTTAGGCTTTTCTGCAACAACTATAAAAGATTGAAAACTGTTTTGCAATATATATGGAATTATACCTAATAATAATATTTTTCCATATATAAGACAATCTTCAAGCATAGTTTCATCTGCACCTAATAAATTTGCAATAGGTTCTATATAGCGTAATCCAAGTATCATAAAGACAAAACCTAGCAAAACCTCCAAATATATAAACATAGAAAAATAGTGGTTCGCTTTTTTGTTATCGCCTTCGCCCAATGTTTTTGAAACTATGGCACTTCCACCAGTTCCAAGCATAAAACCAATTGTACCCAAAATCATAATTGCAGGCATTATCAAATTAACTGCCGCAAAAACATCAGTTCCAACTATATTTGATATAAATAAACCATCAACAACTCCATAAATAGATGTAAAAATCATCATTGCAATTGTTGGTATTGTAAATCTTATTAACTTTTTATATGTAAAATGCCCCGATAAATTAATTTCCATTTTCTTTTCCCCCTTATTTTAAACACAAAAATAGCTCGATTATTCTTTTTTAAAAATAACCGAGCTCACTCGACATCTTTTCCGACAGAAACTTAAATTGAAAATTTAAGTTCGGCACTACGGTGCCCTGTCCTCCGATGATTACATACATATAAACATAATAAATATAAGGTTAACATATACCATATAACTTGTCAAGCAAATTTAAAAAAATAATAAAAAAGCCGGCAAATGCCGGCTTCATTTAGTTATCATATTCATCGTCTTTTGGAACTACTACTAAATATTCATTTTTCATAGGGCAATCAAGCGAAAGAGTACAATCTCTACAATCTCCCATTGTATGTACACATTTGCTTTTTCTATCATATCTTGCCTTATTTACTTTTGGTATAAAAAAATTTTTAATGAAATTTTTCGTACCTGGTTGAGAAATAATGGCTAGGCAAATGATGATGGCAAAGCAAACAAGGGTACAATCCATGAAGCAAACACCTCCAATTTATAGTGTCTACATAAAAACGCCTACGAACACATTATATCACATTCAAAGATTAATTCAACTTATTTTAAGGAAAAATTAGGTCCTGGAAAACTCCAGGACCTTGTTGTTCCCTTATTTCTTTTTGATTTCTGCCAAGTTTTTCTTTGCGGAAATGTACTCGGCTCTAGCAGCTTGATAAGCAGCCTTATTCTCGTCAGAAGCTTCCATCAAAAGAGCCTCTTTGGCATCCTCAAAATTTTCTTCAGCTTCGTTCAAAAGGTTTTCAGCTCCTGCAATCGCAACATTCTTTTTCACTTTTTCCTTGAGCTTGCCTTGAATTCCGTCAAACAGAATGACAACTGCAGCAAAAATGACAAGTGCAGAAAGTACCGCACCGACAACGCCGGTCTTGCCAAAAGACAAAATCGCCTGGACAAAAGCAGCAACGACGAAGGGCCAAAAGATTTTCTTATTCATACTATTTTTTCTCCTTTTCTAGTAAGTCGATGTTGTAACAGCCAAGATAAAATAAATAAATAAGTTGTGTGCATAAATAAGGGCTCTCACAATTCCACACATAATTGTGAGACAATAAAATAAATATTGGAGAATCACTTCTCCATAACAGATGCAATAGCATCTGGTTAAAAGGGATAAAAGGTTTAACCAATATTATTGTAACATATTTATGTAAATTAGTCAATAATTTTGCTAATAAAGTCAAATCCTTCCCATGAAGTTATTGTAGTCTTTATATTTAATTTTTCTTCAAGTTCTTCTAATTTCATGTCATCTAGAAATATATCTTCGTCGTCTTTTAGCATACTACTTGATATTACTAAGCTATCGCCAAGCTCTTTTCCTTTTAATTGATTTACGATATCTCCACCTGTAATCAAACCAGTAACCGTAATTTCTGGTCCAAAAAAGTTGTTTTCAATTTGATACACATTAATCTTCAAACCTGATATCCTTTCTTCAAGTTTTCTACTAAGTTCTTTTATAAAGTTATATGCCAATTTTCCAGTAACTATTGAAACTGTTTTATCTAGATGCGTTTTTTCAATTTTCTTATAATTCGTATCAAATTCATGTTTAAATTTTGCAAGCATTCCTATGCCATCTTCAAGTTGTGGAAAGTCTTCATAGCTTTTATAGCTTGGTATTTTTCTATCGGCAACAACATAAAATTCATCCGCAACAAATACAACATTTGAGGCAATTTCTTTTTTAAACTTTTTTTGCCAAGCCTCTACTTGATCTATAACTACTCCCGCGGTTTCTTTATTAAAAGTAGTAAGTGGATAAAGTCCCTCTCTATATTTTGTAAGCCCAACAGGAACAATTGCAATGCACTGCAAATAAGGAAAGAATTTTGCCAAATCTTCTATAGTTTTATCTAGTATTTTTCCATCATTAATATTTGGACACAAAACTATCTGAGCATTAACATATATCTCGTGGTCTACTAGATATTTAATATAGTCTAATATTTTATCTGCATTTTTATTATTTAGCATCATTTTTCTAGTTTCGCCATCAGTTGCATGAACAGATATATTTATCGGGCTTAAATGATATTTAATTATTCTATCCAAGTCCTTATATCCAGAATTTGTAAGTGTTACATAGTTTCCAGTCATAAAAGATAATCTAAAATCATCATCTTTAAAAACTAAGGTATCTCTTACATGGTCTGGTAATTGGTCCATAAAACAAAAGATGCATTTATTAGCACAATTCTTTGCAGGTTCTATTAATTGTTCTTCAAACTCAATACCTAAATCTTCATTGTCTTCTTTTTCAATCTCCAAGTCCCATTCTTCACCATTTGCTTTTTCTATTGTAACCAAGATATTTTCGTCAAATATTTGAAACTTATAGTCTAATATATCCTTAATTTCTTCACCATTTACTGATATTAAAAAATCTCCAGCTTCAACTTCCATTTCTTCTGCAATGCTTCCTGCTTTTACGCTTTTTATTGGTATCTTCTTCATAGTCAAACCTCCTTTATATAGTGATGTTACCACATCTAAAAACACATAAAAGAAAAAAGCAACTATTATTTAGCTGCTTTTTCTTTTTGTGCTATAACTTCTTTTCCGTCATAATATCCACAATTCTTACAAGCTCTGTGTGGTTCAACAGGCTCTTGGCATTTTGCACATTTTATAACATTTGGACTTTCTAATTTCCATGTTGATCTTCTTAAACCTGTTCTAGCTTTTGACCATCTTCTTTTTGGTTGTGCCATCTATATTCCCTCCCTTTATGCTAATTAATTTTTTTCTATATAAACAATTCCATCGAATCAACTTTTGTCGACGCATAAAATTATATAATGGTTTTTTTATTTTGTCAAGGTAATTTATTAGTCTAACGGATAAAACTTAACCGTTGCTTCTGGTATATCTCCAACATATTTAGGTTTTTCAAGTGTTAAATCAAATGTAGCCAAAGTCTTATATGGCATTGTTTGCCCTAAAACTGGTGATTCAGTTGGTGCTGAAATACCTAATGTTTTCTTTTTTGTAAATGATATTGGTAAACTAAATCTTTCAAAAAATGACATATCTATTTCCCCTTTTTCTTTTGTACTAAACATATTCTATACTTTTTTGACACATATTGCAATAGTAAAAAATTATTTTAAATTCTCAACTAGTTTTTTATAGATATTTCCTCTTTCCTCAAAATTCTTAAACATATCAAAACTAGCACTTGCAGGCGAGAAAAATACTGTATCTCCGTCAGTTGAATACTTGTTAGCTGCTTCTACGGCTTCTTCTAAAGTTTCGCATTCCACTAGTGGCAACTCAATATTTTCCCCTCTACTTTCTATTTCATTTAATGTTGCTTCTTTTATTTTTTGTTTTGTTTGCCCCAAAAGTATTAATATTTTCACATGGTCTACTATATATTTGCCCATTTCTGTATAATCTAAATGTTTATCGTATCCGCCTGCAATCAAAATCACTTTCTTTTTAAAGCTAACTAAACCGGCAATCGTTCTTGTTGGGCTACTTCCTATTGAGTCATTGTACCATTTTACACCATTCAATTCTCTTACAAATTCATTTCTATGTTCAACACCTTTAAAAGTTGTTAACACTTTTATAATTGACTCTGTCTTCACTAAATCTTGAACTGCCGCAATTGCAGTACAAGCATTTTCGACATTGTGTCTTCCTAGTAGTAATATTTCGTCTGCATTTATAATTTGTGTTCTTACCTTAGAAACACATGTTTTTATAATATTTTGGTCAAGCACTACACCATTATCAAGTCTTGTGTATGTACTAAAAAATCTAACATTGCCCTTTGCCGTTTCTGCAAGTTCTCTTGTAATTTCATTATCATAATTAGTTATAAGCAAGTCGTCTTTTGTTTGATGCAAATATATATTTCTTTTAGCTTCAATGTACTCTTGATAATCTTTGTGAATATCTAAATGATTTGGAGATATATTCGTTATTACGGCAATATTTGGGCTCTTTTTTAGTGTCATTAATTGGAAACTGCTTAACTCTAGCACTACAATATCTTCTGGACGCATCTCGTCAATTCTAGAAAATAGTGGAATGCCTATGTTACCCCCTAAATAACAATTATAGCCTTCTTCTTGAAGCATTTTGTATATAAGCGTTGTTGTGGTGGTTTTTCCGTCACTACCAGTAACGCCTATTATCTTGCCGGGGCACAAATCTATAAGCATTTCAATCTCAGATGTAAGTATTGCCCCTCTATCTAGCTCTTTTTCAAGTGCTGGAGTATCAGGGCGCATACTAGGAGATCTAAAAATTATATCATAACCCACTAGATTATCTAAATAATTTTCACCTAATGAAAATCTGACACCTTGTAGCATATATTCTTCACATATTGCTTTATCCAATTCTTCTTCTGTTTTCCTATCAAAAACAGTTATATTAGCATCTAACTTCATTAGATATTGAATAAGCGGAGTATTGCTAATTCCCATCCCCATAATTGCAACATTTCTGCCTTTTATATATCTTTTAAATTCTTCAAGTTCCTCGTTTACATACATAATTAATTCAACCTTTCTTAATTAATCACCAAGACAAATTCCAACTCTACGAGCAGTTTTTACATAATCTCCATTCAAATCTAATAATTTTAAATTTGAAGATTTTGAACCTATTTCTGTATCTTTACCTGCAACATCGTCTAATGATACATCAGTAATTTTACCATTAAGCATAGTTACCATTCTTCCAAACTTCTCTTCAATGGCAAGTTGCATAGCTGCTGAGCCATATTCTGTCGATAAAATTCTATCATATGGGCAAGTATTGCCACCTCTTTGAAGATAGCCCAAATTTGTTGCTCTTGCCTCTTGACCTGTCAATCTCTCTATTTCTTTTGCAACATACTCAGCTGCACCGCCAAGTTTAATTGCATCTAAACCGTTATTATTTTCTTCTACTGACCTTACTGAAATCGTACCTTCTTTTGGTTTTGCACCTTCTGCTACTACCACTATACTGAAGCGTTTTCCCATTTTTCTTCTTTGTTCAATTTTCTTTACTACGGAATTTATATCGTATGGTATTTCTGGTACTAAAACGGTGTCAGCACCGCCAGCAATACCTGCTGCCATAGCAATCCAACCTGCATATCTACCCATAACTTCTAGTACCATAATTCTCCCATGAGCTTCAGCTGTTGTATGCAATCTATCTATTGCTTCCGTTGCAACACCTACTGCTGTGTTAAATCCAAAAGTCATGTCTGTATATGGGACATCATTATCAATAGTCTTTGGTACACCTATAACATTTAACCCTCTTCTTGTAAAATCACGAGCCGACTTTAAAGAACCATCTCCGCCAATTACTATCAAGCAGTCAAATCCATCTTTGCATAATCTATCAGTAACTTCAAAAGATTTATCTACATAAGCTATGCTTCCGTCTGGTGCTTTTTCAGGCATCGCAAATATATTCGTTTTGTTATTTGAACCTAATATTGTTCCGCCTAAATGTACTATTCCAGAAGTTACATAAGAATCAAGCTTTATATATTGATTTTCATATAACCCCTTATAACCTTGCAAAAATCCATATGTTTCAACATTGTTGTATTCTGCCGTTTTTACTATCCCTCTTATAACTGCATTTAACCCTGGACAATCTCCCCCAGCTGTTAGTATTCCAACTTTTTTTACCATTACTATTCCTCCTCATATTTTAATTTTGGTTTAGTTTCTGTTTCTATGTCTTCTACTACTTAAGCTTTCAAAATCATCATCATCGTCTTCTATCTCTGATGTATAAAAATTCGTTATCCAATTACCATCTTCATCTACCGGGCAATAATGCTCTTCAAAATCGCAGTAAGTGCTTGGTATTTCATAAGCGTAATCCTCTGGCAATTTTGTTGGTTCACCCTCTTCATAATGTCTATTAAGTCTTACAATTTTTATTGTTCCTACTAAATGTTTGCACATCGGATTTGCTAGTTTAAAAGTATCTGGGCAAACTTCATAGTATACATGAGTTGAACAATATTCAGTAGGTATTGTGCCATTTTTTGAATTAAAATATTCAGTATAAACTCTACTTCCTCGTTTGTCGTTTTTGCATGCTTCCGTTGGTAACAAACCTGAATCCCTACAAACTTCAACTTCTACAACGCCATCTGGTTTTTCAAATTTAGCAGGTGCTAAATCTTTGTGTACATCTTCCATAACTGCTTTCCAAAGTTTTGCTGATGGATTTCCTTTTGTATTCAACTCTTTTTGTACATCATATCCTACCCATACAGAGCCAACATAATATGGTGTATACGCTGTAAACCATCTATCCTTTGTATCACTTGTTGTACCTGTTTTTCCTGCTGTATCTATATTTTTAATCTTTGCTGATAAAGCAGTTCCTTCACTTCCGGTAGTAACTTCTGTCATCATATCTGTTAAAATAAATGCATTTTCCTTTGACATTACATCTCTAACTTCGCTCTTGTTTTCCAAAATAGTTTCGCCTGTTCTATTAACCACTTTTGTATATAATTTAGGTTCTATGTATATACCAGAGTTTGCAATTGTACCATATGCTGCCGCAAGTTCAAGTGGAGATACACCTTTTGTTAATCCTCCCAAAGACAAAGCAGCTGGATAACGGTCATTACTTGTTAATGTTGTAATGCCTAAATTTTTCAAAAATTCATATGAATAATCTGAATCAATAGCATTTACTTGATAAAACGCCTTTACAGCAACAATGTTCATAGAAATTTCGATACCTTTTCTAATGTTTGATAGCCCTCTGTATCTCGAATCATAGTTACTTGGTGACCAAACCTTGTTTCCTATTTTATATGCAACTGGTACATCGTCAAACACAGTAGCTGCAGTTAATGTGCCATTTTCAAGTCCAGCACCATATACTGCTAGTGGCTTAATATTAGAACCAGGTGCTCTAGTTATTTGCGTTGCTCTATTTAGGCCTCTTAATCTAGTTTTTTCGCCAGCACCACCGACTAATCCAACAACATTTCCTTTTTTATAATCTATAACAACCATTGCTGCTTGCAAATTTTCATCATATTGACCGTTTTTATTTTGAAAATATGAATCGTCAGCAAATACAGTTTCCATTGTAGATTGAATATCAGGATCAACTGTTGTATATATTTTTAATCCGTCATTATATATCATCTTTTCTGCCATAACTCTTGTAACACCTTTTGTTTCCTGCAAATCAGCTATTACATTTTCAATTACGGCATCAACGAAATATGAATTGCTTGATACAAGTTCTAATGTTCCTTTTGTGTACACTAATTCTTGATTTAGTGCATCAGTATATTGTTCATCAGTTATATATCCAAGTTCATGCATTTTTAATAAAACTAATTCTTGTCTTGCTTTTGCTTTTTCTGGATAATTATATGGATTTTTACCCTCTGGTGCTTGAGCAAGCCCAGCAATCAAAGCACATTCAGCAATTGTAAGTTCACTTGCATCTTTGTCAAAATATGTATGTGCAGCAGTTTGAACACCATATGCACCTTCACCTAAATATATTAAATTCATATAAAGCTCTATAATTTGATTTTTAGATAGTTGTTTTTCTAATTGTATTGCTCTAATTATTTCTTTTATTTTTCTCGTAGCAGTTCTGTCTTCTTCTCCTGTTACTTTTTTTACAACCTGTTGCGTTATCGTGCTACCACCGTAACTTGCACTTCCGATGCCCACCTTACTAAGTGCATATTTTACAGTAGCACCAGCTGTTCTTTTAACATCTATCCCAAAGTGAGTTTCAAATCTTTCATCTTCAATTGAGATAATTGCTTTTGGTAAATACGGCGAAATCTGATCTAATGTAGCATATGTTCTATTTTCTCCACCACTAATTCTCGTATACTCATCGCCATTTTTATCATATATTATTGTTGTAAACTTATTTATTTCATAATCTGCCTTAGATAATGCTCCTGCACCATTTGCTATTGAATAATACAAGCCTATAAAAAGCCCTGACATCACCAAAATTCCAAGCAAAATTGCAAATAAAAATATTTTAAGCAATATCTTAAAAAATTTATTTTTTTTCTTGTTTTTTTTCTTCTTTGGCATTTACTCGCCTCCTATAAATATTCAAAATTATTATATATGAAAAGCATTAAAATGTAAACAAATTAAGCTAAAATTTACTGCCACTTAAAGCCCCATATCTTCTAGCACATCTTGACTATTCGTAATTAGCTTTGCACCTTGCTTTATAAGCTCATTTGTGCCAAAACTATTTTGCGAATTAATATTTCCAGGGACAGCATAAACATTTCGTCCTTGTTCTAATGCAAAATCAACAGTTATAATACTGCCACTATTTTCTCTTGCCTCGACAACTATAACGCCTTGCGAAAGTCCGCTAATTATGCGGTTTCTAGCAGGGAAATTACCAGCTTCTGGCTTCGTCCCAACCAAATATTCAGAAATTACTAAATTTTCTTTTAATATTTCCTTATATAGTTCAACATTTTGCTTAGGATACGGAATATCTACACCGCATCCCAATACAGCTATTGTCTTTCCTTTTGCAGCAAGTGCACCTATGTGAGCACTCGCATCAATACCTTTTGCAAGTCCACTTACTATTACTATATTTTTCATTGCTATATCATATGCTAACTTTTTCGACATCAAAAGTCCATAATTAGTTGCATCTCGACAACCAACTATCGAAATAGAAAAATCATTTAGCAAGTTGACATTTCCTTTGGCAAAAATAGTTATTGGCGGATCGTGTATTTCTTTTAAAGGTTTTGGATAAGCTTTATCCTCGATGTTTATAACTGATATATTATGTTTTATCATATAATCTTCATATCTTTTTATAAGACTGTCATTTTTGCTCTTATCAATTTCTTCCGCTATGCCTTTTCTTAAAACGCCAGTAGACTCCAAACTAATTTTACTCGCTTTATATATTTTTTCTGGAGAATCATATATTTCTAGCAATTTTTTCTTTTGTACGCTCCCTAACCCCTTTATATTTGCAAACCAAATCCAATAATTCATATTTCATTTCCTTTCTTTTAATAAAAAAACACAGACTAAGCCTATATAAAGCTTAAATCTGTGCCCTCACACATCTTTTATAGCGTTTCTGCAGTTTTTATAACATTTTCCATAAGTGTAATTATAGTCATCGGTCCAACGCCCCCTGGTACTGGTGTAATATAACTACATTTATCTTTAACATTCTCAAAATCAATATCGCCCACAATCTTTTTTGAGTCTGGTAATCTATTTATTCCAACATCAATAACAACTGCTCCATCTTTAACCATATCTGCTGTAATATATTCCGGTACTCCAATTGCTACCACCAATATATCAGCATTTTTTGTTATTTCGCCCAAATTTTTTGTCTTAGAATGGCAAATCGTAACCGTGCCATTTGCATTTACTAGCAATTGTGCCATTGGTCTACCCACTATGTTGCTTCGACCAACTACTACGCAATTTTTGCCTTCTACATCAATATTATACTCTGAAAGTAATCTCATAATACCCATAGGTGTACATGGTGCAAAAGCTTGTTGCCCTATTGCAAGCTTTCCAACATTTACCGGATTAAATCCATCTACATCTTTATCTGGCGAAATCGCTTTAAATGCCTCTAATATATTCAAATGGTATGGAACAGGACTTTGAAGTAATATAGCTGTTGTTTCGTCATCAGCATTTAATTTATGTATAAGTCCTAATAAGTCTTCTTGCTCAATATTTTCATTCAAATGATATTCAGTAAAAGTTATACCCAATTCCTCACACATTTTTTGTTTTAATTTTATATATATTTTAGAAGCTTCGTCTTCGCCTACTCTAATTACAGCCAAACTCGGCTTTTTTATAAGCGTGCTTACTTTTCTTTTTAATTCATTTTTAATTTTTTGTGAAATCATTTTTCCATCAATTAATATCATTTGTACATTCCTCCTATTTTATCTTAAAAAGTATACTAATATAACCGTTACACCTAGTAAAACTCTATAAATTGCAAAATATTTAAAATCGCCCTTTTTTAAATAGTTAAGCAAAAACTTGATAACTAAAATTCCAACTATAAAACTTGATAATACGCCTATTATAAACGGAATATCAAATACAAAACTTTTAAATTTATATAAAGTAGCTGCCAAAACTATTGGTGCAGAAAGCATGAATGAATACTTTGCAGCAGATTCACGCTCTATTTTTAAAGCTCTTGCCGTTGTCATTGTAATTCCCGAGCGTGAAACACCAGGTATAAATGCAAGTATTTGTGACATTCCAATTATAAAAGTTTGTTTAAATGTCATATCTTCGTATTTAACTTTTGACTCAAACTTTTTATCAAACACATAAAGCAATATACCCATCACAATTAATGCAATTGCAATTATTAATGGTTTAGTTAATAAATCTTCGCAAAATTTGTCAAGTACAAAACCTATTATTCCACTAGGTATTGTTGCACAAACTAAGTAAAAAAACATTTTTCCTTCCGGATTTTTTTCTTTATGAACAACTTGCCTATATGCACCTTTTAGCAAATCGAGCCAGTCTTTAAAGAAAAATAATGCTATTGCTAAAAGTGTTCCTGCATGCAATGCAACATCAAAAGAATCTGGAATATTAGACCAATTAAAAAACCAAGGAATTAAATATAAATGTCCCGAGCTTGAAATTGGTAATAACTCCGTAAGACCTTGCACAACTCCTAAAACTAAAGCTTGTATTGCACTCATATGTACTCACTCCTTAAGATTTATCCGAAAATCTATCCATATAGTTAAACTGTGCTTCCTCATCATCTATTTGCTGATAGTCTTCAGATTTATAATTTTCACTAACCTTTTTATCAATTTCTTTTTCAAGTTTCATTTGAACTTGAGAAACCATGTGTAATCCCGTTAAATAATCTTTGATTTTTTCAAATAAAGGCTCGCTATCAGCTTTATATCTATATGAAGCATCTATCTCTATTGCGTACTCTAAATATGTAACAGCCTTTATATCTTCCCCATTTAATATATATACTTTTGCTAGTTGATAATATGACTTAGCTGCTAAATCTTTATTGTAAAGAGCTCTTTTAAACATAGTTTCCGCATCTATTAGCTCGCCCTTTAACAAATGTATTTGCCCCAAACTAAAATACGCCTCATACAAATCAGGATTTAATTCTATTGCTTTTTCGTAGCAATCCTTTGCTTCATTAAAATCTCTTAGCTCGGTACGAACTATGCCCATACTATAATAAAGTTGATAATTATCCGGTTCATATCTAATCGCATCTTTATAGACATTTATAGCTTCATCATACTTATTTTGAGCACACAAAACAACTGCCAAAAGTTCAGATGCTGGTGTATAATCAGGTTTTATGCGAAGTGCGTTATCTAGCATAATCTTCGCATCGGATTTTTTACCAAGTTCATTAAAAATAATTCCAATTTCATAATATGACTCATAATCTTTTCTATTAAGTTCAACTGCCTTTGCAAACTTATCAAAAGCCGTTCTTCTATCTCCAATAGCATTATACACTTTACCAAGTTTTGAAAATGTTAATGGATTTTTACTATTTCTAGCTATCGCTTTTTTGTATCTCTCAATTGCCTTATCGTATTCTGCTTTTTTTGCATAATAGTCACCAAATTTTATGTCCATAGTTTCAGTTAAATCCATTCCGGCATACTCTGTTATAAATATACTCGCTGGAACAATTATTCCAAAAATTAATATATAAACCTGAACAAAAATATCCATGTAAATATTAGTAAACAATGATAATAATTGTACCGTTGTGCCCATTATCTGAAGTCCAACCATTGCCAAATATATATTATTGTGTTCTTTAAAATACTTACTCACCATGTAAACTAATAACACTAAACATAAAATACTATAAACTACTCTTTCTAACAACATATTACTTATCCCTTCAACTACTAACTTTCAAATTTTTCACGATACGATTCAATACATCTTTTTATGCATCTTCTCGCTTCATCCTTGTCGCCTAACTGTTTTATCGCTGTATGCTTCTTTTCCAATGTCTTATACACTTCAAAGAAATTAGAAATCTCATCAAAAATATGAGTTGGTAACTCTGAAATATCGTTATAACAAGACATTGATGGATCGTTGCAAGGAACTGAAATAACCTTTTCGTCCGCTTCGTCCCCATCTACCATGTATAAAACCCCTATCGGCTTACATTCAACCAATGTAAGTGGAATTATCGTTTCTTGGCATAACACCAAAACATCTAACGGGTCATTATCTTCCGAATAAGTTCTTGGAATAAAACCATAATTTGCTGGATAATGTGTCGATGTATAAAGCACCCTATCTAATTTCAAAAAACCAGTTTCCTTATCTAGCTCATACTTGTTTTTTCCACCCTTAGAAATCTCGATAACCGCCGTAAATTTTTCAGGTGTAACTCTGCTATCATTTAAATCATGCCATATATTCATATAAAATTCCCCCATGTATCACATATTGCGATTTTCATTTTATATTATTACTACTTTTTTGTCCATAGCAAAGGTCAAAAAACACAAAATAAAAAGGTATTTTGCCTTTTGCAAAACTACCACGCTGTGTATCCAATTTTTGGAATATTCTTTTTAGCTTTTTTATTGATAATTTAACATAAATAATATATAATTGTCGTATTATGAAAAATTTAATTGTTGATAAAAAAAATTCAGGCAAGAAGCTTTCCGCTTTCTTGCAAAACCAATTTAATAGCCTATCTTACGGCACTATCTGTAAAGCTTTAAGAAATAAAGACATTAGAATAAATGACATAAAAGTAAACGAAAATATAACCGTAAATGAAAATGATAAAGTCACTATATATATTAAAGACGAACTTTTAGAAAACCACTCTACTTTTTTGGTAACTCCTGATATTATTGCTTATGAAGATGATAATATAGTAATTGCAAATAAGCCAAAAGAACTAACTGTAGAAAGTGATATTAAAGAAAAGGGACTAGATAAATATCTATGTGAATATTATCAAAATCCAAATATTAAAGCGTGCCACCGCTTAGATAGAAACACTTCAGGGCTTGTAATATTTGCCAAAAACGATAAAATTAGAGAAAAAATGTTTGAGCTAATTAAAGAGCGTAAGATAAGAAAATTTTATAGATGTACAGTATACGGTCAGCCAAAACAAAATTCTGCAACTCTAAAAGCTTTTTTGTTCAAGGATAGTAAAAATAGCAAAGTATTAATATCTGACATTAAGAAAAAAGGCTATCAAGAAATAATCACAAAATACACTTTGCTTAACAAAAATAAAGACGGCACTTCTACTTTAGAAGTTGAACTCATTACTGGTAAAACTCACCAAATACGAGCACATCTTGCACATGTAGGACTTCCAATAATAGGTGACGGCAAATATGGCATTAATGCTATAAATAAACAGTTCGGCAAAAAATATCAAGAGCTAGAAGCTTATAAGCTAACTTTTGAGGAGGCATCTGAAGAACTAAGTTACTTAAAAGGAACTACAATCAAAATATAAAAAATAAAAAAGTCAAAAACCTAATTTTTAGATTTTTGACTTTTCTATTTTTAAATAAATTTTTCCCATATTCCGACTGGGTTTGGCATACATTCAAAAGTTAGCATCTTATCTTGCGTTGGATGCTTAAATTCTATTTTGTATGCCCATAAAGCAATCTGCGTATTAGATGGGCCTTTGCCATACTTTTGATCACCATATAGGCTATTTCCCCTACTCGAAAACTGCACTCTTATTTGATGATGTCTGCCCGTTTCTAGTTTTATTTCTACTAGACTTAAGTCATTACACGATTTAATTATTTTATAGCTAAGCCTTGAAAGCTTTGCACCATGTTTTTCTTTTGAAACAACCATGCTTTTATTTAGTGCTTCATTTTTATATAAATAATCTTCAAAAATATCTTCATTTTTCAAATTTTCATTATGCACAACCGCAAGATATGTTTTTTGAAAATCTTTTGAGCGAATACTTTCTGATAGTCTAGCAGCAGCTTTGGAAGTTTTAGCAAAAACCATAATTCCGCCTACTGGTCTATCTAGTCTATGCACAAGCCCCACATATACATTTCCAGGTTTATTGTATTTTTCTTTTATGTAGTCTTTAACCATCGTTAGCATATCCGTATCGCCTGTTTTATCAGCTTGTGAAGCAATATTTACAGGTTTTTGAACTACGATAATATGATTATCCTCATAAATTACATTTAACATTTTTCCCACCTACCATATATTCCGCAAGGCAAAATCAAATTGCTATCCTTCATAGGTAGTCCAATTTCGCCCGATGATATTTTTCCTTTTTTCTTTATTGTAAGCGACAAAACATTCGTTAGAATTGTCGGTGCAAGCCCAGTTGTATAAGAATTAATCAAGAAAAACAATGGATCATCTGAAAGAACTTGAGTACATAATTCAACTAAATTATATAAACTTTCTTCTATGTTCCAAACTTCGCCATTTGCGCCTCTACCATAAGATGGCGGATCCATGACGATTGCATCATACTTGTTTCCTCTTCTTATCTCCCTTTGAACAAACTTTACAACATCATCAATTATAAATCTAACAGGTCTATCGCTAAGAGCTGATGAAGCTACATTTTCTTTAGCCCAAGCTGTCATTCCCTTTGAAGAATCAACATGGCATACAGAAGCACCTGCATAGCTACACGCAACACTTGCACCGCCAGTATACGCAAACAAATTCAACACTTTTATTGGTCTATCAGCTTTCTTAATCTTATCTATCATAAAATCCCAATTAGCAGCTTGCTCTGGGAAAAGTCCTGTATGCTTAAACCCCATCGGTTTTAAATTAAAAGTTAAATCTTTGTATTTTATTTGCCAACTTTCAGGAATTTTTTTCAAATATTCCCATTGACCGCCACCAGTCTTACTTCTATGATAATGAGCGTGAGCATTTTTCCATAGCTCTGGCTTTGATTTATTTTTCCATATTATTTGAGGGTCAGGGCGTATTAATATAATATTTCCCCACCTTTCAAGTTTCTCCCCATTTGCCATGTCTAGTATTTCATAATCTTTCCATTCATTTGAAATAATCATATTTTTTTCCTTTCTTAAATACATATTACATAGGTGATTTTATTTGTTATATTTATTATTTTTTATAATATTATCGATAAGCTTTATTCTAATACCGCTAGATAAAATAAATTTCAAATTCATAAAAATAAGAAAATATATCTTTCCTTGCATTATTATAGCTTTTCTAATATGTATAGTAATTTTTTCTGAAAGCTCCTACAAAAGTGCACACAAAGGTTTTATGCTATGGGCAAACAATGTATTTCCATCGCTACTGCCATTTTTCATATGCATAGAACTTATAAAAGCAACAAACATTATGGAACTTATCGGTAAAATATTAGAGCCAATAATACGACCAATATTTAAAGTACCCGGTTGCGGTGCATTTGCCATCGTAATGGGAATGTCCTCAGGTTATCCCGTTGGTGCTAAAATAGTAAGTGGCTTACGAGAAAGTAATTCATGCACTAAAACCGAAGGCGAACGACTACTTGCTTTCACCAACACATCAGGTCCGCTTTTTATAATTGGCTCAGTTGGCGTAGGCATGTTTAATGATAGCAAAATCGGTCTACTTTTACTCCTTACCCATTTTTTATCTAGTATTCTCGTTGGAATATTATTTAGGTTTTATCACTCTAACGAGAAAATTATACCACAAAATTCCTATAAAGCCAATAGTAAAGAAGCTTTTAAGCTATCCATGCTTGGAAACATTATGGGTAGCGCTATAAAAAACAGCATATCCACATTGCTCGTTATTTGTGGATATATGATATTTTTTTCTGTGCTTGCAAACATACTAATGATGGCAAATATATCAACATTCTTCGCAAATATAATATCAAATATGCTAAATCTACTTTCATTTCCAACTGAAGCTTCTCTCGCAATATTTAATGGTATCTTAGAAGTAACGGGTGGCATTTCAGAATTATCAAAAATAAATATGGTAACTCCAGAACTATTGGCAATTGCCGCTTTTATATTAGGTTTTGGCGGTCTTTCAATTTGCATGCAAGTTAGTAGCATAATCTCACATACGGATTTATCGCTTGCACCATATTTAATAGGGAAAATACTCCAAGGTTTTATCGCTAGCATTCTAACTTTTGTAGTTGCAAAATACACCTCTTTTTTAAACTGGGCTTCCGTCCAAACCTTTAGTTATGGCAATTCTTCGATAAAAGAAAGTAATCATTTTCTATTACTATCATTTACAACACTTATACTTATTACTATTTTAATTAATCAAATTTCTAAAATATCTAGAAGCAAAAAGAAGGACACCATCTGATGTCCTTCTTTACCTTTAATGTGATATTATATCGACAATTTGTTTTTCCAATTCAAGAATTTTATTTGTTAATTCTTCGATTTGCTTATCGCCATTTTCTTTCTTCAAGTCTTCGTGAATAATGCTTGACATATCGTCTATTTCTTCTTTTAATGTTTCTATTCTCTCAAGAAGTTCTAGTCTTGCATACTTGTAATCGTCAGCCGCTCTCATTTCGCCTACCTTACTAATTCTTCTTGAAGATATCTCGTAAACATCTCCTCTATTTGGAATATCTACTGGGATTTTAAATTCTTCTAATATTTCATCAGCAAGTGAAAGTTGAGCTTCTTCATCTCCATGTACTAAATAAATTTGCGTTGGTTTCTTAGAAAAGCTTCTAACAAAGTTAAGTAGTCCCATTTTATCTGCGTGACCAGAAAAAGCTTCTATATATTCAACTCTTGCGTTAACACCAATCTCTTCTCCAAATAGTTTTACAGTTTTTGCACCATCTACTATCTTTCTACCTAGGGTTCCAACCGCCTGATAACCAACAAATAATATTGTGCTATCACTTCTCCATAGATTATGCTTCAAATGATGTTTTATTCTTCCAACTTCGCACATTCCACTAGCAGAAATAATAATAGATTTATTTGCTGTTTCATTTAAAGCTTTTGACTCTTCAACCGTAGGTGTAAATTTCAAATCAGGAAAATCTAATGGTTTCTTGCCCTCCCTAATATCGTTTTGAACAAACTCATCTAAGCAATCTAAATTCTTCAAAAACACTTCCGTTGCAGATATTGCAAGCGGACTATCCACAAATACAGGAGCACTCATAAGCTCGTCAAATTTTTTCCTAAAATTCTCATCTTCATTTTGCTTGTTTCTTTGAATTTCATATAAAATTTCTTGTGTACGGCCAACCGCAAAAGACGGTATAACAACATTTCCACCTTTTTCTAGCGTATCTGTAACTATCGATAAAAACTCTTGTGCTTTATCTTCTTTCGCTTCGTGAACCCTATTACCATATGTCGACTCCATAACTAAAACATCTGCATCTTCAACTATTGACGGTTCTCTTAATAGTGGAATATCGTTATTTCCTAGGTCGCCTGTAAATACTAATTTTTTCTCTTCGCCCTCTTCTTTTATCCATACTTCAATTATGGCAGAACCAAGCATATGTCCCGCATCAGTATATCTAACCTTTATGTTTGGATCAATTTGCAAAATTTCGCCATATTGAACCTTTTCAAACAACTCCAAAGAATCCACCGCATCTTGATATGTGTACAATGGTGGCACTTCGTGTTTTCCTTCTCTTCTTCTTTTTCTATTTAGCCATTCTATTTCTGATTCTTGTATATAACCACTATCAGGTAACATTATTTCGCACAAATCGCATGTCGCCTTTGTTGCGTAAATTGGGCCTGTATAACCATCAATATATAACTTTGGAATTCGTCCAGAATGGTCTATGTGAGCATGTGTCAATAGCATAAAATCAATTTCGCTTGGCGTAAATAAAAACGGATCCGTATTAAGCATAGTTTCTTTTTGTTGACCTTGATAAAGTCCGCAATCAACAAGAAACTTTTTACCATTTGTTTCTACCAAAATATTTGAACCCGTTACAGTCTTAGTTGCACCTAAAAAAGTTATTTTCATGTGTTTTTCCTCCTATTATCTTTTGTTTATTAAATAGAAAACTATCAAAACTTTTCTACTATATTTTATACAATAATAAAGTGATACTTTCCATTTTTATTCATCATCCGCCTCAAAAGACTCTTCGCCTTGCTCTTTCATCTCTTCCCATTCTTCTTTTGAGATTAATGTTTGTCTTGGTTTAGAACCATCATATCCAGAAACTATGCCTCGCTCTTCCATTTGGTCAATAATTCTTCCAGCACGAGCATATCCAACTTTAAACTTTCTTTGAATCATAGAAGCTGAAGCTTGCCCCATATTAACAGCAAGCTCAATTGCTGAAGTTAATAATTCGTCGCAATCTTCATCTGCACCATCAGAAGCTTTTCCAGCAGTTCCAACTTTTTCTAGCGATTCTAATATATCCTCATTATATCTTTGCGTATTATTGCTCTTTATATACTCAACAACACTTTCTATTTCTTTATCACTTACAAAAGCACCTTGCACTCTAACTGGTTTAGACTCGCCAACAGGATAATAAAGCATATCGCCTTTACCAAGCAATTTTTCAGCACCACCCATATCCAATATTGTTCTCGAATCTATCTGAGATGATACCGTAAAAGCAATTCTTGACGGAATATTTGCCTTAATTATTCCAGTAATTACATCAACCGATGGTCTTTGCGTTGCAATTATCAAATACATACCAGCAGCTCTCGCCATCTGCGCTAATCTACAAATCGCATCTTCAACTTCATTTGGAGCAACCATCATTAAATCAGCAAGCTCGTCTACAATAATTACAATTTGAGGTAAAACGCCCTCTTCGCCATCAGCTTTTAATAACTCGTTATAGCCTTTAATATCACGCACACCACGAGAAGCAAATAAATTATATCTATTTACCATTTCTTGCACAGCCCAGTTAAGTGCACCAGCTGCTTTTTTAGGGTCTGTTACAACTGGAATTAACAAATGTGGAATTCCATTATATACGCCAAGTTCAACAACTTTAGGGTCTATCAAAATAAGCTTTACCTCACTTGGGTTTGCTTTATATAGCAAACTCATAATTATAGTATTTATACAAACACTCTTACCAGAACCCGTACTACCTGCTATAAGTAAGTGTGGCATTGATGCAATGTTTCCAATAAAAGGATCGCCCTCAATATTCTTTCCAACTGAAAACGAAACCTTAGACGAAGCTTCGTTAAATTCGTCCGATTCGATAATATCTCTTAACCATACTGTTTCTCTTGACTTATTTGGAACTTCTATTCCAACTGCTGATTTTCCTGGAATAGGAGCTTCAATTCTTATTGTTTTTGCTGCCAAATTTAGTGCAATATCGTCCGCTAAATTTAATATCTTGCTTACTTTAACTCCAATATTTGGTTGTAACTCATATCTAGTTACTGTTGGACCTCTTGTTACATTTGTAACCTTTGCATCAACATTAAAGCTAGCAAGTGTTTTTTGTAATTTTATTGCAATCTCTTTTAGCTCTTTATTCGTAAAATCTTTTCCTGAATGTTTTGCCGCATTTAACAAATCAGTTGGAGGAAACTCATACTCTTCATATTCTTCTATCGTATTATGAGTTAAGTTTAATTCTTCTGGTGTGTTATCCTCATCTTCCGTTTTCTTTTTCTTAGAAAATAACTCTTTTACTTTTTTCTTTGTTTCCTCTTTTTCAGCATCTTCTTCTATCTCTTCGATTTCTTCTTCAACATCTTCCTCAAGCTCTTCAACTTCTTCTTGTTCTTCCTCTTGTGCTTCTTCTTCATCGTCTTCTAGTTCAAAGTTTAGTTGCTCAGCAGCCTCTATTATGTCAGTTTGTGCCATAATCTTTTTAAACTTTTCGCTATTTTTAGCTCTAGTATTATTTTTCTGTGGTTTTGCATTTCTTGCTCGAATACTTTCATATTCATTTTTATTTGCAGCAACCATCTCACAAATCCAGTCTTTCATTCCGATTATGATACTTGAAAATGTTATACCAGTAACTAAAACCGTAATTATCACAATCAAACATATCGTTATAACCTTAGCAATCAAAGTGCCAAAACCTTCAATCAAAGGAACTGCAAGTATCGCACCCAGCAAGCCACCACCTTGTCCCTCAGTGCCCATAACGCATAAAGTGCTAAAACACTCTCCGATATTGTTAGGTCTTGCCTCTGCCGAAAAAGGATATTCAAAAGCAGTTATAAGTGCTGCCACAGAAATAATCAAAACAACTATCTGAAAAGTCTTTAACTTTAACCTCGAATAATCTCTAAATATTAAGTAAATTCCCAAGAAAATAAAAATAATAGGAATTGCAACCGTAAGCCTGCCAACTAAGCCACCAAAAATAATTTTATATATGAAAGTTCCAACAATTCCTTTATCAGACGAATATATAATAAATGAAAAAATAATTCCTGCTATAATAAGTAAAAGCGATGTCAAATCAACACTAGCTTCTGGTTTATTTTTTCTTCTGTTTTTTCTCTTAGCCATTCATAGCCCTCCTTTGTAATACACTAATATCTTATACCAACACAGAGGCATTTGCAAGCAATAATATTTTTATTTCCATTGCATTTTTTGTGAATATTTTTGAAAAATTTGCAATGAATTGCATTTTTCCAAAAAGCGTGGTATAATAATAAAAGGAGGCGAGGATATGATAGAAAGAAAAGAATATTTAGAAAGATTAAAAAAATGGAAAGACAAAGATTTAATAAAAGTTATAACAGGAATAAGAAGATGTGGTAAGTCGACTTTATTTGAATTATATATAAATTACCTTAAAAGCTTAGGAATAGATGATAGTCATATAATATCAATAAATCTTGAAAATCCCGAAAACGACTTTCAAGATTACAAAGAGTTATATAAATATGTAAAAGAACAAATAAAAGATACTGCCCAATATTATGTGTTTTTAGATGAAGTTCAAAACATTAAAGAATTTCAAAAAGCAGTTGACGGACTATATATACTAAAAAATGTAGATGTTTATATAACAGGTTCTAACGCATATTTGTTATCGGGCGAATTAGCAACATTATTAACTGGAAGATATATAGAAATAAAGATGTATCCTCTATCATTTAAGGAATATATAAGTTATTATGAAAAAGATGCTGATGAAAAACTTTATTTAAATTATATCAATAGAAGTTCATTTCCTTATGCTTTAAAGTTAGAAGAAGAAGCAGAAATAGACGACTATTTAGATGCATTATATAACACCATAATTATAAAAGATGTAGCACAAAGAAGAAAAATAGCAGACACATCACTCCTAAAAACTGTTGCAAAATTTATGTTTAATAATATTGGAAATTGTTTATCTATAAAGAAAATAGCAGATACGCTAACATCAGACGGAAGGCCTATATCCGTTCATACTGTTGAAAGTTATTTAGAAGCTCTTGTTGAAAGTTATGTGTTTAATAAAGTTCAAAGATTTGATATAAAAGGAAAACAATACTTACAATCAGGAGAAAAATATTACGCAACTGATGTGACAATGCGATATGCTTTATTGGGTAGAAGAAATATAGACGCTGGTCATATTTTAGAAAACATTGTCTATCTTGAACTTATAAGACGAGGATATAAAGTTTATATAGGCAAAACAGGTGAAAAAGAAATAGACTTTGTTGCGGAAAACAAAGAAGGATTTACCTATTTTCAAGTGGCATATACAACAAGAGAGAAATCAACTCTTGATAGAGAATTAACGCCTTTGCAAGAAATAAACGACCATTATCCAAAGTATATACTTACTATGGATATAGATCCAGTAGCAGACTACGAGGGAATAAAAAAAATAAATGTTTTAGACTGGTTAATAAATAAATAAAGTTCTGCTATCAAATCACAAAATCAAAAGATAATTTAGCACAAATAAAAATGTCCGGTTTTTACTTTGGCTGCTAGGCAAGACATCTTGTCACATCTAGTAGCTTAAAGAAAATGCCGGACATTTAATTTAATGCATTTTATAATTCAATATCTTTTTTTGTTGCTTTCATGTTTTTAACTTTTTCAATTAGCTCGTCAATCTTCATTACCATCTTTGCTCCATCTCTTGTTCTTTCAAGTTCAACATAACCATCTTCTGTATTGTTTCCTATTATAGCTATGTAAGGGATGCCTAATATTTTAGCATTTCTTATCTTCTCGCCAATTGAACTTTTTACATCGTCAATTATTACTTCAACATCTTCATTATCTAATTTCTTATAAATATCTTCTGCAACCTCTTTTTTCTTATCGTTGCTTAATATGTATAAATAGTATGGCGTTACTGAAACTGGGATTGAAAAACCAACAACTTTGTCGTCTTCTTTAATAACATTATTTTCATAAATTAGTCCTAAAACTCTACTTACCCCAATGCCATAGCAACCCATATAGAAAGGCTTGCTTTCATTTTGAGCATCTATATATCTAATATTCATTGAATCAGAATATTTTGTTCCCAAAGCAAAGATGTGTCCAAGTTCGCATGCTTTTTCCTCTTTTAAAGTTTCGATATCTTCAATTCCATAGCTTTCTTTCAAATATTCTTTAGCATCTTCTTTTTCTAAAACTTCAACATTTAACCCTTGATTCGTTTTTTCGTCAAATAATATAGTATCTTCGCCAATTCTTGATAAAACCATTGCTTCTTCAGAGCTACTTCCACCCATAGTTCCGTTATTTGCAGCAACCATCACTACATCTAAGCCCATTTCTTTAAAAGCTTTAAAATACACTTCTCTAACTTTAGCATACGATTCAAGCATAGATTGTTCGTCTTTATCAAAAGTGTATAAATCAAACATTAAAAACTCTTTACCTCTTAGTAAATATCCTCTGTTTCTAATTTCGTTTCTAAATTTTTGACCTATTTGATAAAAGCCAACTGGCATTTGCTTATGTGATGTTACTCTGTTTTCCACAAAAGCTGTTATAGCTTCTTCTGCTGTTGGAGCTAAGCAATATGTTCCCTTATCAGTTTCAGAAATCATCATTACACCATCTTCTATATAGCGATTATATCTACCAGACCTTTGCCAAAGCTCAGCTTGTTGTATAATAGGCATTTGCACTTCAATGTAATCTGCCTTATTAAAATTCTTTTTAATTATTTCTTCTATATTATCTTGCAATTTAAGCGGAATATTATCATATGCATACACGCCACTTCCGTATTGCTTAACTTGTCCACTTTGCACCAAAATATCTTGTGCTGGATACATCTCATCTAAATTGTTTAATCTTACACTTTTTATTCCCATTCTTGATAATCTCATCTAAAAGCCCCCTACTACTCTCTTTATATTTAAGGATACAAAGTACCCCAAAAGTCAATTTATTATATAATTTTATAGTTTTGAAGTCAACTGTTTTATGTGGTTTTGCAATCTTTTTATGGAAACTGCATTTTATAATTTTACGCCCATATAAAAAGGTGGCACAAATCTATGCCACCATAATTAATCAAATTTTTCTTACTTAAATTTCTATGTTCCATGCTCCGCTTTCGTCTTGAGTGGTTACTCTAACTTCTGGTTTTAGAGAAACGACGGGGCGGATGCCGTTCTCGGCACCGTCTTTGCTAGAATTAGCCACAAAACCGTTTGAATACACATTCCACAAGAACATTCCATTACCAGAAGAAGCAAGCCAATAAAAACTGCCTATTGAAAACAAGCCATTATACTTTCCTGCCTTCAAATATTCTCCGTATCGTGTAATACCATATACTGCGTCCATATCTTCTTTCGTCATTGCCCTTACTACTAGCGTTGTCCCATCTTCTGCTACTTTAGTATATTTGTTTGTAAACACCTCCATTAAAGTTAGATATGGTTCAAATCCCATTTCTCTATATCCTATGCCTGAATCCGTAATCTGGGTAGTTAAGAAATTTGTTGTCAATGCTTCCACTGATTTTGATGGATATTCATTCACATGATGATATGTTAATGGTATTCCAGCACTTACTAAATTTACCGTTCCATCATCTTCTACACTTAATACTCTCCACCCCTCATAAATACTTGTCTTCTCATATACTGTGAGATTTTCATACTCTACCGGATAATTTACATAGTCACCTACTTGAATTTTACCAGATTTTATTGCTTCTGCAAGTAATTCGCCTTGCTTTGTTTCTTCGCCCGAGCCACTTTCTTCTCCACCTGGAGTTCCACTTGGGTTTGCGTGGTCTGCTGCATCTGCGACTTTTTGATTTCCTACTGTTGCACCTGATGTTTCATCGCCTATTTTTGGTATCGTTTTTGCAATTAGTTTACTTGCAAGTATCATTTCGCCATCTTTTGGCACATAGTATAAGTCTGCACTTATGTACATTCTCTCTTCGCCGTCTACTGTTCTTGGGTATCCAGGCAAGGTAAATACTTTTCCAGTTGCCGTTACCCAATGTGTTTCTTGTCCGTTTGCATTTCCATAAAAGCTTTTGCCTTTATATTCTTTCATTACATCGTCTTTTATTTCATAACATGGAGTATCGGCAGTTGCAAGCACATATGTAGCACCAGTTGCATCTTTTATGTCAGTTTGAAATCTTGAGCTTGTGTAACCGCTAGGAGTTACTACTCCATTTAGCACTTCGTCAAACTCCGATAAGTTTACGCCTCTTGCTGCACAATATACAATTTGTGCCTTGTTTGCAACCTTTCCTGCTAAGCCAAGTGACTCTTGCACCTTTGTCACAGCTCCACCTGTAAAGTTAGTTGCATAATCGCCAAACTCGCTTGAAAACTTGGCATACTGAGCACTGCCTGTTGCATCGTCCATGCCAACAAATGCAATCGCTGCTAAAATTATTATTACAATAATTGTGATAATTAAAGTAATCATTGAAACGCCTTTGTTTCTTTTCATTTTTCTCTTCCTCCTTAATTCTTTTTTGTAGATAAAAAGTTAGTTTCTGTGATTTACAAAACATAAATTTGCACTACCCTGTAGGGGTCGGCGTCCCCGACGACCCAATTTTTTGTTAATGCACAAACATAAAATTTATATGTTGTAGAGGTCGGTGGCCATGGGGCGACCCGTTTTGAAAATTTAAACATTTGCCAAAGCAAAATTGTTT
>CAZRQF010000001.1:0-48848 GCA_964602275.1 uncultured Eubacteriales bacterium | reverse complement strand
AAAGTTTCAAAATTTGACAAAAAAAGAACAAAACTTTATAGTCTTGTTCTTTTTTATTTTCTACCTTATTTCCTCTATATAGTACACATATTCTAAGCTGCTCAACGCTTTTATTATTTCGCTATGTTTTTTGTATTTTTTTAGTTCTTCACTATCTATTGTTAATGATATTGAATATACGCTAAGCCCCGAGTTTATATAGGCTGGGTTTAATTCTATATCGTCTATTCTAAGTCCAAGTTTTCTAATTGTTGTAACAAAATCTTGTAAATAACTTTTGTTTCTAAGCTCTAAATGTATTTCAAAATGATTAGATCTATCTTTTAATTCTACTTCAAACTTAGGGAATATATATAAAATGCAAATAAGTGCAATAAATGCTATCGCTGTTACTGAATATAAGCCTGCTCCTATTGCAAGCCCTATTATTCCAGCAGTCCAAAGTCCTACTGAAGTTGTAAGTCCTTTTATTTGATTTTTAGATGTAAACAATATCGAGTTACCGCTAAGCATTGCTGTACTAATAATTGTCGCCATAGACAAAAATGCAAATTTTTCAATAGAATTTTCCATTAAATATAAATCTACTAGCATAGATATTGTTGAAGCAAGTGACACTAATATAAATGTTCTAAGTCCCGCTGAATGTCTTTTTATAGAACGCTCACAACCTATTATTGCAGATAAAATTATTGATACTATTATTCTAAAAGCTATTGCCTCAACGCTTAATGTTGTTGCCCACTCACCTAAAAGTGTTGCTATTGGATCAAAACTACTCAATTAACTCTCCCCCTTTTTATTTCTATCTTCTATTATTTCTTCTTATAGCTCCAAGCGAAGTATATTGTTCTTCCGCAGCATCTAAAAACGCTTGCTCTTCTTCTGAAAGAACATTTTCGCCATGGTCTGGTATTTCTTCTTGAATTTTATTTATTCTATCTATTAATAATTCAACTTCTGTCTTTTGTTCTCCTGCTACTAGCACTTCACTTTCAGGTACTATTTCTTCTAATTTATCGCTATATGATTTAGACAAGTATAGTGCAAGCTTCGCACATCCTGGTCCTATTAGCTCATAAAGCACACTAGAAGCAAGTATTATGGTTTGAAGTGCATTTCCCATTTCTCCGCCTAATGTTCTAGCTCCAAGTGCTGCAAGACCAATGGCAACACCTGCTTGTGGTATAAGTGCAAGTCCTAAATAGTTTTTAACCTTTTTATCTTTCTTTACAATTAGGCAACCTAAATATGCCCCAACATATTTTCCTACTATTCTTACTATAAAATATAAAACTCCAACTGCTAAAAGTGGCACGCTTCCAACGGCTGATGATGTATCTATAAGTGCATCTAGTTTAAACGATAGTCCAGATCTTACAAAAAATAATAAAAGTATTGGCGGACTAAAATAATTCAATTGTTTAAACAACTTATCATCATCGCTAATATTTATATATATCATTCCCATAGACATACAGCCAAGTAATGGCGATATATCTAGCAAGGCACACATTCCACAAAATGCAAACAATAGTGAAATCAATATAATAAGCCTATTATCAGTCGAGCGTTTTTTAGGCATTAAAACTTTCATTAACACTCCAAAAATTGCACCTGCAACTAAAACAATTAAATTCATAAAAATAGGCTTTATGATATTCATAACACTAAATACGCCTTCACCTGGTGCAAGTGCTAAGGCAACAGATATGGCAACACTATATAAAATAAGTCCAACAACATCGTCTAAGGCAACTACTTGCAATAAAGTGTCAACAAAATCTCCCTTAGCACCAGTTTGCCTTATGGTCATAACTGTTGATGCAGGTGCTGTTGCAGAAGCAAGTGCTGACAAAACAAGTGAAAACGCTAAATCTAAATTCAAAATATAATATGTTAAAATAAATACAAATACAGATGCTAAAACCGCTTCCAATATTGTAATTATTACAACCTTCATTCCATTTTTCTTAAGTGTTTCAAATTTGAAAAATTCTCCCGTACTAAACGCAATAAACGCAAGTGCAATATCTGCCAAGAACTCCATACCCGTTATAATTTCATTTGGTACGATTTTCAAGCAATACGGACCTAACAAAATTCCTGTTAATATGTAAGCCGTTACATTTGGTAATTTAAATTTTTTTGTAATTCTAGTCATTGCAAAACCGCAAAACAGCATAAATGCTATTGATATTATAGTTGATGCAACAGTTGACGAATTAGCAATAATACTGCGTAATGCTCCAAGCATTATATCTCCCCCTTTTTTAACTTTATATATATTCAAAATTTTACTTTTAATTACTTTGTATATTTTGCTAAGTATTTTATATCGCAAAGCTTTTTAAAAGTTTTTACAATTTTTTCGAACACTTAGTATACCACACTATTTTAAATATGTAAAAACTAAAAAACATTTTTTCATAATATTAATTTTTTCTTAATATATTGTTAATATGAAAAATTTTAAATTAATTGTTTTATCCATTATTTTAATATTTGTTTCAATATTTTTTATCGCCTATAACAAATCCAAAGTAGTACCTGCAAACGCACTATTAAATTTAACTAAAAGTAATTCTTCTGCTAAAATTGCATACCTAACTTTTGATGACGGACCTTCCAAAAAAGAAACTACAAAAATTCTTGATTTGTTAAGCGAATACAATATCGAAGCTACCTTTTTCGTCATAGGTAAAAAAGTGGAAGAACACCCCGAGATACTTAAAAGAATATATAGCGAAGGACATTTAATTGGCAATCATACATATAGCCACAATAATGCAAAATTGTATTCTTCCAAAAATAATTTTATAGCCGAAGTAAAAGATACAGAAAATGCAATATCAAATGCACTTGAAACTGATGATTACACTTGCAATATTTTTAGATTTCCAAATGGATATATTTCTCCAATTTACTCTAAGCAAAAGAAAAATTGTATAAAATATCTTGAAGAATTAGGATATATGTATATAGATTGGAACGCTCTAAATAAAGATGCAGAAAAAAAGTATTCTAACGAAGAACTATTAAAAAATTTAAAAAAGACTTGTAAAGGCAAATCCACACTAGTAATACTAATGCATGACTCAGGAGATGTAAATCCAACTCATGAAGTATTAGAAGTTTCAATTAAATATTTAATTGAAGAAGGCTATGAATTTAAAACACTTGACGAACTAGTAACCAACTCTACAAAATAAAAGAACTTTAATTTTTAAAATGCAAAAAAAGGGCTAGATACTAAAAAATCTAACCCTTAAACTTAATTTTATTTAATTATCCAAATTCCACTTTTTGTTGAACCTATTCTATCAATTTTCCCTTGTTCTCTCAATTTCTTTATATTATACGATACACCATCTCTTGTAAGTCCCAGCTTTACAGCCAATTGTTCTTGCGTTATATTAGGATTTTCTTTTATTAATGAAATAAGTTTTTCTTGTGTAGTTTCTTGTGCAGTTTCTTGTGTAGCACTTAATAATAAGTCACTTACTGTTTCATCTATCATTTTTAACATAAACTTTTCTATCTCCAAGTACGGCCTTACCATCTATTACATCTTTTACTTGATTTATATCATTTTCAAGCAAAGACTTATTTTGTCAATTTTAAAATGATACCCCTCATCCATATTTGATTTTATATTTTCAATTAAATCTTTTGATATCTTATTTCTTTCGTCTTCTGCAAGCATGTCTATAACTTCAAATAATTCTCAACATATTCTTGGAAAATTATTTTTGATACTTTTGCGTCGGACATAAAACACCTTAAAAATTTTACTTTTGATTACTTAGCATATTCAACTAAGTCTTTTATTGCACCTTTATCTGTAAAATCACCATTTGCATCGCAAAGTTCTATCAAAAGTTTTTCCATTTCTGTTGGATTTTTCTTTCCCTGCATAAGTTGTTTTAAAGTTTTCAAAGCTGACCTATGTACAAATGAAAGTTCATCTAATATCATTTTCCCCATAAAGTTATATACTTTTATTTGTTCTAACATTTCAGATGTAAAGTTTTTATCCAATACAAGCTTATCATAATATTCACGGCAATTAAGCGGTGTGATACCTGTAGTATAAACAATAAGTTTTTTATCTTTTAATTTATCCATATTTTTGGTAAGTAAAATGACACCGTTTATTGTTTCAGCATACAAACCGCCACCATAAATTATGGTATCATATTTTAATATATCATCTATTTTCACACTTTTTGCATCAAGTGCTTCGCATCCAAGCTCACTTCCAATCCATTCTGCATAAGTTTTGGTTGCACCATATTTACTTCTATAAAGAACTACTTTGCTCATAACCAAAATCCCCTTTCTTATAAACTGTAAAATAATAATATACTTATTCCCAACTATTGAACACTAAGTATACCATAATTTTTGAAACATGTAAAATTAAGTTGTATGCGATAAAAAAATGCATGAATTA
Source organism: uncultured Eubacteriales bacterium (assembly GCA_964602275.1). Taxonomy (GTDB): domain Bacteria; phylum Bacillota; class Clostridia; order TANB77; family UBA1234; genus RGIG6291. The sequence goes on along the minus strand of CAZRQF010000001.1, from coordinate 44,392 downwards.
ATTTCATACATTTTTGTACTCTTGTGACCTCGTCACTATTTTTATAAAAACACTTTTTCATCTAATATATTTCCATCTATATCTTTTAAAATGATTTTATTTTCATCTATTATTAAATAACTGTTTTTTGTACCATTTTTAGGTAATGAAATTGAACCTGCATTAACATATATAACTCCATCTTTTTCTTTTATAAATCCTGTATGTAAATGTCCATACACCAAAACATCTACATTTTCTGGTGTATTATCAAGGTTGTATTTATGTCCATGTGTAAATAAAAACTCTAACCCTTTAATATTCATACATATATTATCATTAAAATCAAATTCTGAAATCATTTCATCAACTTCAGCATCACAATTTCCTTTTACACATAAAATATTTTCTTTTAAACCGTTCAATATTTTCGCTACTTCCATCGGATTATATTCCTTCGGCAATGAATTTCTTGGTCCATGATAATATAAATCTCCCAAAAGAATTATTTTATCAGGATTTTCTTTTTGATATATTTCATTTATTTTATTAGCATAATATTGAGAACCATGTATATCTGATATTACTAAATATTTCATTTATATTCACCTGTCTTTAGAAAATTTTTCTATATGGTTTTATATTAATTTTTTAAATATGCCATCTTCAAGTTCGTTTAGGCAATATAAGTCATCAAGGACATCAAATGTTTCCTTCAAATTTCTTTTAGCAGTATACCATCCTTGTCCATCTGTTATCCAAACAAACTTAAAGCCTTCAATTTCAGTTGCATCTCTTGCAATTTTCTCGTAACTTCTTGCTGTTTCATTTAATTTTGAACCACCAGAAGCATAAAAATTGGTTTCTATGCCATAAATCATATTTTCTGTCTTTATAACAAAATCAAATCTTTTAGTTGATGTTCCTTCCCCAGAAATTTTAGATAAATCTATTCCCCACTTCTTTTCTATATCGGTCAAATACATTTCTTTATAATACTCTTTGAAACCGGCCTTTTTTATAAAAGTTTCAACTAAATCTTCCATCAAATGTCCGCCACGGTTCTTTCTTCCATTTGAATTTAACCCAACTTCAACGCCCAGTGCATAGTCTATTAGATTACTAACTAAATGATTTTCAAGTAATTCGAATAATCCTGTTTCTCTCATTAAAATCGCATATTGCTCTGGAGCATAATTCATATGTCCAAATTTATATATATATAACTTATCTTCATCTTGAGCTAAAATTTCCAATTGCCTTACTGCCAATAAAAACGGAACACATTTCAATGTTTTTGGGTATTCTGTAATAACCTTTATAAAATCTTTCTCGATAGTTTTAGAACCAATTAAGCTATTTAAAATATTCAATTCAACTTTAAATTTTTCTACATTTTCATATACAATGTCAAAATCGACATAGTATTTATAATTTGCTATACTACTTCTAAAATTAGCTAACCATTCCTCAAAATTTCTTTTACTCATATAAACCTCCAGATACATTCATATATCTTTTTATCGATATATCTAAATATTCTTTTTCTTTATCTATACCTATATAATTTCTATGTAACATTTTAGCCGCAATACCTGTTGTTCCACTTCCGCTAAAAGGATCTAATATTAAGTCATTCTCATTTGTTGAAGCTAATATAACTTTTTCTAATAGTTCTAATGGTTTTTGTGTTGGATGCTTTCCAAACCTCTTTTCAGATGGCTTAGTTAAGCTTGTTGTCCATACATCTTTCATCTGCTTATTATTATTAAGTTGTTTCATTAGCTTATAATTAAATTTATACTTCACATTTTTTATATCTTTTCTAGCCCACAATACAGTTTCAGTTGAATGAGTAAAAGTTTTACAAGAAAGATTTGGAGGCGGATTTGTTTTTTGCCATGTTATATTGTTTATAATTTTAAATCCTTCTTCTTCTAAAGCCATTCCTATAGAGTAAATATTATGCAATGTTCCACTTACCCAAATCGTCCCCTCATCTTTTAATAATCTATAACATTCTTTTATCCATTTACGATTAAATTTGTGTTTTTCTTGAAGTGATAATTCTTTATCCCAATCGCCTTTATTTACGCTAACCATCTTTCCACCGCTACATGTAATTCCATCATTAGATAAAAAGTATGGTGGATCTGCAAATATCATATCAAATGTTTTTTCTTGCATATGTTTTGTAGCCTCAAAAATATCGTCATTTATTAACTTAAAGTCTTTTTCATCATAATAATAATTTCCTTTGTACATTATTTCTCCTAATAATTTATTATTAATAATTCTGATATTTTTCCTCTTTTATCAGCTTTAGCATTTATCATTCTATTTGCTTGTAATTCGTTTATATTAAATCCATTATAAATGTCATCAAAGAATGTATCCTCTTCATTAACATTTTTAGGATTTGAATTACTTAACATTAATTTAGCATCTTTTGTATCTAAAGTTCTAAAATATGATGCTAATCGCCTCTGGTCTTCATCGTCAAAATCATCTTTTGTATATGAAGTAAATCCAGAAGTAACACTTAATGGTCTATATGGTGGATCAAAATATACAAAAGTATTTTTATCTACTATTGCTTCTGTAGTTAGATAATCTTCACAAATAAAATTGACATTTTTAATTAATTTTGATAAAGCTTCAAGATTTTTTTTATCACAAATAGTTGGATTTTTATATTTACCCATTGGCACATTAAAATCTCCACTTTGATTAACTCTATATAATCCATTAAAGCATGTCCTGTTTAAAAATATAAACTCTGCAGCACGCTTTGTTGATATTTTCCCCTCTTTTATCTCAGATGAATTATATTCACTTCTAACATTATAATAGTATTTTTTTCTTTCTTCCGTTTCTAAAGAAATATACTCATCCTCATACTTTTTTAATTTATTTATTAAATCATCAACATCCGTCTTTATAACATTATATGCATTTATTAAATCTCTATTTGTATCGTATGCATACACTTCTTTAACATCATATTTTTGTAGTATATCTATTAACACAGCACCACCACCAACAAATGGCTCAATATATTTTTCTATAATACCTGTTTTCAAATCTTCTGGATAATATTTCGTAATCTGAGGAATTAAGCTTCCTTTGCCACCAGCCCATTTTACAAATGGTCTGACTTTTTCTTTGCTTTTCATAATTTTACCTCTCATTCTAATTTCTCTGAACACTATATTATCATAGCATAACGACAAAATCCAGCAAACATCCAAGTTTTTTATAAATTTACATAATGTTTGGTTTGCATTTTTTCTATCGAGTGCTTTAGTATTGCAATCTGATTTTAACAGCTTATCTGAAAGCCAACGATTTAATTTTTGCCTTATAAAAAATACCATATAATACAAAAATGTATGAATTAATTTCATACATTTTTGTACTCTTGTGACCTTGTCACTATTTTTATAACTCTTTTTGTTTCTAAAACGGGATACGGCACTTTCTCGTAATAATATTCTGACTTATTCACAACAACCGCTAAACATTTTGTACCCGCTCTATCTACATAAACTATATCCCAAGGCTTTATATTTTTATTTTCAGATATATAAGAATAAAATTTTGAACTATATACATCACAATATCTTACTTCAACATAAACAAACTTTTTATTAAAATCAAAATTTTGAATTTTATTAAATGTTTTAATATAGTTTACTAAATAATTATACAATACTATAACATTATCTCTATTTAATATTACAGAATATTGTTGCTCATCACTAATGTTTATACAAATTCTAATTAAGGTTTCGTTTGAGTCAAAAGAAAATTTTATTTTGTTTATGCAAACATCATAAATAGATTTGTATTTACTAAATATCATGTTTTCAATATTCTCAATTATAGAAATTATATTTTCATAGTAAATTTTTGAATACGCATCATAATTAAAATATTTATTTTTGATTTTTAAACTTAGCAAATAGCCTCTAAGCTTTTTATTCAAATCAATTGATAATTCTGCATTTGGAAGTATATTTAATAGCATCTTGTTTTTCTCCTTTCATATAAAAATCTTCGTTACTTTAATGTAATTATACATTATAATAACGAAGATTTAAATATCGTTGGTCACGCAATGCTTATTCATACAACTTAATATCTATTTTTCGCAATATTTTTTTGTAGCTTCTTCTACAATCTTTTTCATTTCTTGTCGTAGTGAAATAGGCTTTTTTACCTCTACCAAGTCTATATTTCTCATAGCCCACATTTTAAAACCTAGAATGCTTGTATTTACAGTTAATCTAAAATATTCATCATCATTTGGTATTTTGCTTATAGAAACATTTCTACCAAATGTTTCTATAATTGTATCTAATAACAACACATGACATATTACTTCTATCTCTTCTTTTGGACCTCCAAACATTTCTGTTGAAGACTCAGCAAACTCTTGAATTTCATGTTTCTTTTTCTTAATCGTTATATTTTCATTTAATATACTGATATTTTTTATTCTATCTATTCTGTAATTATAAAACTCTTTATTTCCTTCTTTTATTGCTATCATATAAAATTCTTGCTTTTTATAAACTATCGCATAAGGAGAAACTATTGGTGTATTTATAATTTTCTTTTCTATTTTATCCTCTACTATTGCATATTTCCAATATTCAAATTGTATTTTCTTATGCATATAGATAGCATTTGAAATATCTTCGATATTTTTTATAACCTCAACATTTTCTGTCTTTGAATTATTTGCATATATTTGATAATCTTTTATCTTTTCATTTTCATAAACTGTTTGTATGTTTTTACACTTTTTTATTATATTTTTTGCAATAGTTGGTACTATGTAATTAGCATAACTAAAATTATCAATTATAGCTCGCACTTCTCCAGGCTCAAAATCAGTTTCTGGATCTCTATTTATATAATATCCCTTACCGTTATCATCTCTCGTACTTATATCGTAATTCAATTTATATTTTAATAGATTTATATTTCTTCTAATAGTTCTAGGATCAATTTCTACATCATATATTTCTTTCACTTTTCTTTGTATCTCGATAGTTGAAAGCATATGTTCTTCATCACTATATTTTTTTAACACATTTAATATGTATAATATGTTTCCATTTTTCTCGTACAATTCCATAGACAGTATCCTCCATTATCATTAGTTTTTTATCATAAAATATTAGCAAAATATATATTGAATTTTCGCTATCACTAATTCATTTGTTTATTCTTTTTACAAAAACATCTTTTCATTTTCTTTAAAAAATTGATAATACACTTTCATATTCTCTAGCTCATACCAAGGTCTTGCCACAACAGGATTTGTATCTAAATCATATATTTTAGCCTCTTGAAGTGCTAGCAAAAAAGGCGAATGCGTTGAAATTATAAATTGGCAATTATAAAACCTTGCAGAATCTTCAATGAATTTTTTTAATTTTAGTACATTATCTGCAGCTAAACTGTTTTCAGGTTCATCTAATATATACACGCCATTTTTTTCTATTTTATCTTGCCAAAAATCAAGTGCAGATTCGCCATTCGAAAATTGAATTATATTATTATTTCGCAATTGTTTTCTCATATATTGCCTATTCGAATTTGATCTAGCAGAATTTATTTTTGATAGTTTTTCATAATCTTTTAACGGATTTCTTATAATCTCCTTACTATACTTATACTTTAAATATTCATCTACTAATTCCTGTTTTCTTCTATTCACTCCGGAATTTATCGCTCTAACATCTAACAAATAGTCAAAAACATCGTCACTTGAAATATATTCTTTATTTTCTAAGTCTGTCTTTCGCATAACAGCATATGTATTTTTAACATATAAGTCAAACAAAATTCCCTTGTTATCTTTGTTTCTCCTTTGTGCGTGTATTTTATCTGCAATCATATTTAGTAATGTCGTCTTCCCTGAACCATTTCCGCCATAAAAAATTGTAATTGGTTCAAATTGTATTCTTTCAAATTTCTTGTTGCAAAAAATTCGTAAAGGATAACAATTGTTGAAAACCATTCTATTAACCATAGTGTTATCATTACAAATACTGTCTTCCCTATCTTGTGTTAAAAGTCTAAATTCTTTTAAAAAAACTTCCATACTTACACCCATTTTTCATATAATCTATAAAAAAGTAGGTTTTTACATACTTTTTATGCAATTATACGCTAAATCAGGTATTTTTCAAGCTAGTTGGTCACGCAATGTATATCTTGATATTTAAACTTCAACTTCTATTTTAAATTATCTTTAAGCCAATTATTAACTTTCTTTTTCATTCCTTTTACCAACTCTTCTGTATTTCCCTCATAAGAATAATAAACAATTAAATTTTTCATATAAGTTCAACTTCCTTTCTTCATACTTTTTTATAATTGTTTTTTACTTTAAATATTTTTTAAAATATCCCGCATCAGCAAATTCATAATTATTATTTTCTTTTTTTAATAATCCTTCCGGAAGATTTATCATACATATTGAACCAAGTAACATTGTTATTATTCCGATAGCAACCTCTACCAAAGTTAGTCCATTTTGAAAATACCAAACTGCTAAAAATATTCCGACAGGCAATTGTGCCAAATATGCTGTAATAGAACCTGGTCCATATATAGTTTTCTTTCCGTGACTTTTAAATTGTTTTTTCATTCTTATTCCTATCACGGTGTGCATAACAGCTTCCATAAAATCAAATGCCATAACACCAAAAGCGACTGCTTTTCCTACTTTTAAGAATACTAAAACGCAAAAAAATATTTCAGCAATAAAATTAGTTAACATATCAGTTAATTGATTCATTGGATATTTATGCAATAATTTTTCATCTGTAATACCTTTGTTAATATTATAGGCATAATGAAAACCACCTGGCATAATCCATTCTTCTATAACATGTAACGGAAGAATTATTGCATTTAATGCAACCATTTTCATCGGAATAGTCCATATATTCCAATTTTTTATCAATAATACCGTCATCATAACTCCTATTATGCACATAACATATATCCAAATTTTACTACACCATTTTTTCATTTTGGTAGTCTCCTTTTCAGTTCACTTTTGTTCTAATTAAATTTTCTGACACTAGATAAGTAGCTATAAGAATGCAATTTCATTCTAATATCATCATTTCCTCTGCAACTATTCTATAATATTATTTTTAGTCTGTCTACTTCAATTGTAAATTTTTACAATTATTCAAATTCGCTTAAAGATGTGAAATGAACCCCAATTTTTATACAAAATTTTGATTAATGTGCAAGTATATTTTTTATATATTCACATATAGTATTAACTATTTTATCATTACCAATTTCACAATTAATACATAGGTCATAGTTTTCTTTATCGCCCCATTGTTTGTTTGCAATTATCTCATAATATGAAGTTCTTGATTTATCTGATTTGATTATATGTTTTTTAGCATTATCATAACTATCTTTATACATTTCTTGCACTTTATTTATCCTATATTCCATTGGAGCATATAAAAATATTTTTATTAAATTTGGATTATCTTTTAATATATAATCTGCACATCTACCAACAATTACACAGTCATTTTTTGATGCAATCATCTTTATTGTTTCTGCTTGTTTTATCATAGAATCTTTTTCGGCATCTAATGATAAATAAAAATTATAAAGTTCATCATCACTATATTTATTTTCAATTAAAGAATTTTCAATTGCAAATTTCTTAATTTCTTCTTTATCATAAAATTTCATGCTTAACTTTTCGGCTACTTTTCTTGCGATTTCTTTTCCACCTGTTCCATGTTGTCTTGATATTGATATGATTAGCTTCTCGTTTACATCTTTTTTCTTTTCGTTTTCTTCTAATATTGCTACTTTTTCTTTGTATGTTCTTTTTAATATAAATATAGATACTATAGCTGTTAACGCTTCTGCTATTGGAAATGTCCACCAAACAATATTTGTTACATTATCAGATAATGTGAAGAAATATGCTAGTGGAAATACGAATATAACTAATCTTAATAATGATATTATTAAAGGTCTTACCGCATAACCAAGTGATTGTAATATGCCTTGCACAGCAACAGAAAATCCCATAAATACAAAGCCTATACTTGCTATTCGAAGCGAAACAGTACAAAGTTCTACAATTTCTTTACTTGTGCCTTCTGATAAAGCAAATAGACTTGATAATGGTTTAGCAAAAATTTCAAAAACAATTGTTAAAATAAATGAAACAATCATAGTATCTAAAATTCCATATTTAATACAAGCATCTATTCTTTCCTTATCTTTCATTCCATAATTAAATGATAATATTGATATTATAGTATTAGATAACCCAAACGCAGAAAACAATGCTATTTGTTGTATTTTATAGTAAATTCCAAATGAACCAACAAGAATTGTAGCATCTGCTTTTGCCATTCCAAGTATCGCATTCATACCTGCCATCATAACCGAAAGTAATGCCTGCATAATCGCAGCCGAAATTCCTATTTGGTAAATTCCTTTAATTAAATTAATTTCTGGTTTAATATATTTTATATTGCCATTTATTTCTTTATTTTTAGTATAGTGAAAAAACATTGCAACAAATAAAGAAATAAATTGACCAATAACTGTTGCCCAAGCTGCACCAGCTACTCCCATTTCTAGTGGGAATATAAATATATAGTCCAAAACAATATTTGCAACCGCACCTGATATTTGTGCAATTGTAGACAACATCGTTTTTCCAGTCGATTGCAAAAATCTTTCGTATACCGTATATCCAATTGAACCTAATGATAAACAAGTACAAATTTTTAGGTAGGTCGTTCCCATAGATATTACTTTTGTATTTCCACCTGCAAACAATGAAATAAACCATTCAGTGCCAAAAACACCAAATAGCAAAAATACTAAAAATATGCAAACACTTAAAAATATTCCGTTCCCTGCTATCTTATTTACTTTTTCATGATCTTTTTCTCCTAAACTTTTTGACAATAATGCATTTAACCCTATCCCAGTTCCAACACCTATTGCTATAATCAAAATTTGAATTGGAAAAGCAATGGTTAGTGCTTGATTTGCGAGTGCTCCGTCTTCTTTCATATTAGCTACAAACATACTATCAACAACATTATATAATGCTTGTAGCACCATTGATATAATCATTGGTAAACCCATTTTTAATAATAATTTTTTCATTGGCGTTTCCGCCATTTTGTTTTTTTGTATTTCTTCCATATTACACACTCCTTCTATTTTTTAGACACAAAAAAATAGCGCAAGCCCAGCTTTCTGGACTTACGCTCTCGCTACACGATATGATTATATTAATATATTTTTAAAAAATTTTCAAGATTTTTTTAAATTTTTAAATTTTTTTGCACAAATGTGTTTGATAAATCACCTGTTTACTTCTTCCAACCAAACATTCTTCATATTAGAAAATTTGATTTACATCAACATATTCCCCAGCTGAATTTATAAGTTCAAAATGTAAGTGTTCACCCGTTGCCATTCCAGTTACTCCCATAATCATTATCTTTTCGCCTGCATGAACTTCATCGCCTTCTTTTACTAAAATTTCTTTACCGTGCGAATAAGCTGAAACACTACCATCTTGATGTTTAATTTTAATATTATTTCCTCTTTGAACATCATAACCAACAAATATTACTTTTCCATCTGCTATCGAAACTATTTCATCTGTTTCATTAGATGTTACATCTATGCCAGTGTGAACTATTTTTTGACCAGTTATTGGATTAACATGCTCGCCAAAAGCTGCTGTAACAATCGCATTTGCAAGCGGTTTAACTACTTCTGTTTTTCCTTGTGTTTCATCGTTTTCTAAAATTAATTCTCCACTAAATAAATCATCGTTTGTATATGTTTTTTCACTTGCTAGCGAAATAGTTATCATTGAAAGAGTCACAATAATTGCACAAACTACAATTCTCGAAAATAATGTATTAACTTTTTTATTCTTCATTTGTTTTATTCTCCTTTCTACTTCGACTTTTCCACCACAAATATTAGGAATCGAACATACCAAGCCACTACTCATTGCTAATACTTTCACTATTGTTTTAAAATATGTCTTCTCATTTTTGAAAATATCTAGCACTTGCTCATCTATCATATATTCTAAATCTTGTTTGATTATTTTATCTGCAAAATAAATTATCGGATTAAACCAATATATTCTTTTTAATAATAATAAAATCATATAAATGTACTGATGTTTAGATTTATAATGATTTAATTCATGAATAAAAATACATTCTAATTCATCTTTTGATAAAGAAACAACATCGTTTGTCACTAATATTCGTGGACTTAAAATTCCATAAAGAGAAGGTGTTTTAATTTGTTCTTGAACAACAAAATTTATATTAGTTTTAATATTTAATTGTGTCTTACATTTTTCAAATATCTCATAAACATCGCTTGAAATTTCTGAAATATTTTTATTGCTAGTTTTTGAAAACTTTAAATAAACACAAATATCTTTAAGCATCAACAAACTCATAATTACTAACCATATAAAACCGTGTATAAGGAATATGTATATTAATTATATGATTTTCATTTTCTGTCTTTGTATTTTCAACTTCAATGGCATTTTCTAGATTAATAAATGAAATTGATTTTTCCTCAGGCAAAAAATTTTTTATGCTTAGAGGGCTAGAAAATCTAATTGGAATTATTAATGTGCAAATAAAAACAATCCATAGCAAATTTAATTTTGAAAAACTAATTTTATTTTTCAAAAGTTGTCTAACACACATAATAAGTACAAAAATTAAACTTGCTATTGTCGACATGGATAAAATATTTGCAAATATTTCTTCTAAACATATCATCAGTTAGCCTCCTAATCATCAATCAGTTTAATTAAATCTTCCAAATCTTTTTTAGTTAGTTTCTTAGATTTTGCAAAAGCAACTAGCATATCATTAACAGAACCGTCATACATTTTTTCAATAAAGCTGTTTGTTTCTTTAGATTTATAATCAAGTTCTAAAACAATAGGCTTATATATTATTAAATCACCCTTATTTTTTATCGATTCAACAAAACCTTTCTGCACAAGCCTAGAAACCAATGTCATAATAGTATTACTTTTCCATTCTTTTTTACTACTAACACCTTTTACAATTTCCACCGAAGTACTTTCGCCTTTTTTCCATAAAAACTGCATAATTTCAAGCTCTGACTTTGAAATATCTTTCATTTTACCTCCTCCTTCGTATAAACTACAAGTGTAGTTTATACGAATATACTACGCTTGTAGTTTTTGTTTGTCAAGTGGTTTTTGTGAGTTTTTTAAAATTATATAAGTGATAAAATTAAAGAACAAAAATATAGGTGGTATAAAATTACCACCTATTAAATATCTAAATGTGAAAAAAAGAAATTATCAAGTGTTTAAATACTTAGAAAGTTCAACATATCCTTCATTAGACCAAAAGCTTGCTCTCTCTTCATCATCAAAATTTGCCATAGTTTTTTCACTGCCATTTGGAATAAATATTTTATCCCAACTCCACCCATATGTACCATCTACATTTTCAGCTAAAGTGCCGAAAGTTTTCGAGAAAAAACATTTTGTTTCTTTACCAGGTTCTGCATATGCTAAACATTCCAAAAAATACGCTTGCCTATTACTTACACCCGCCATAAGCTTCAATAGTCCCTCTTCCCCTAATGTATCCTCAACATAGTGAGTATATGCAGACGGAAAACCATTCAAAGCAGGCACAACAAGTCCCATATCATTCTTCAACACGGCACAATTCAAAACATTTGCAGCATACTCTGCAGAATACTTTGCGACCTCTTCAATTGTATCAGCTTGTATTTCGATACAATTAATTTTTTTACCGGTCACATTAATACCATAAGGCTCAAGAAACTTCTTAGCAGTATATAGTTTATACTGATTTCCAGTCACATAAATAAGATCTTTCATACAGAAAAAACCTCCTTTAAATTAATTTCATATGTATTATAAAGTTTATATAGATATTAAATATAAAGAACTAGAGAATTTACTTCTCTTATATGTATTTATTTATTTTCATCAACTTCTAAAAAATATATAATATTAAAATGAACAAATTCTTATTTTTATACCTAAAACTCCATATTCTTTTTCTTTCCAATTTTATTAGAATTCAAATTCTAGTTTCTGCAAAAAATTATAATTTGTCGGTCTAATTATTTTTAATTAAATCTGTATAATATAGAACTTCTTTTCCTAATTTTTTAGCAAATTCTATTTCTGCTTTCGTACTATCCCCAATATAGTTATTTACATTTACTACTAATATAGCATCAGATAATTCTATTCTTTTAAAATGTGCTTCTTTTATTTTTAGCAATTGTTCTTCTGTTTTTTCAACATTTTCCAATACTGAATAAACAGGCGTAAAGACACAATTTCCTTCTAAAGCCAATTTTTCTGCTATTATCATCATTTCTTTTTGGAACTTTAAACTTCCACATAATGTTATTATTTTCACAATTCATTCCTCATTTCAACATTAGTTGTTTTTTCAAATTCTTTTGGTTGAAAAATATACCAAATATTGCTATATATATTTTAATCTTTTAATTTTACTCCATCTTTGAAGGCATTTCCTACTACTTCGCCTAAAACTCTATAAGTATTGCTTACCATGTCAAATGTGATTATCTCCATTTTATCAACATCAATTTTTCCATTTTCATCTAAATATTTTTCATCAACAGAACAATTTACAACTGTTCCTATTAGTTCTCCATCTTCAAATGAATCTACCGTACATTCTAATGTTAGTGGGTATTCTTCAATAATTGGTGCATCTACAAAATTTGATTTTACAATATGTACTCCTGCTTTTGCAATTTTGTCTTCATCATTTCCAGATACTACTCCAAAATAGTCTGATATTTCAGTTGTGTTTTTTGTTGCAAATCCTACTGTAAATGCTTTTTTTAGTTCTAAATTTTCTGTTGTTTTGTGTTTTGAAAGTGATATGTATATCTTACCATAATCATGTATTCCACCCCATGCTGCATTCATTACATTTGCTTTTCCTTCTTTGTCATAAGTTCCTATCATTAAAACTGGAAGTGGCAAAAAGTTCATTTTATTTCCTAAATCTTTTCTCATTACTTTTTTCTCCTTATTTATCATTTATAATATATCATACCAGCACCCAAATTAGCATCTTCTCTTTTTACAAATCCAAATTTTTCATAAAATCCTTCTTTGCCTTTTGATGCTCCAAGATAAACTCTTATATCTGAATTTTCTTTCTTTATCAACTCTATTTTTTCAATAAGTTTATTCATAATCATCGTTCCTATTTTTTTATTTTGATATTCAGGCTTAACCATAACATCGTGTATATACATAAAACATATACCATCTCCAATTAATCTTCCATATCCTATTATTTGTTCATCATCATAAATACTTATTGAATAAAAAGTATTATTTAATGCTTTTTGTGATATTTTTTTATCATACGAGTCCCAACCAACTAAATCATATAATAAATTAAATTCATCTACATTATTTACATTTTCTTTAAGTTTTAACATATGATACTCTCCTCTGCAAATTGTAAGTTATCTAATCAAATAAAATGGTATGTTCCATAAGTATATTTTTCTTTCATCTATTATTCCTGCAATGCCACCCGAATAAGAATCAATTCCTATCGGAATGCTTAATACCAATAAAATTGTAAAAACAAATAATAGCCATTTTATATTTATCTTGTTATCCTTATTAAATGTCATAATTATTGTCAATATTATAATTACAGCAACGACAAAGCAATTAAGTATTGATAAAAAAACATTTCCTTGGAAACCATCAATTATTCCCATGTCTGCATCATTATACGAGTAAATATTTACATTTCCTTTAAAACCTCCTGTAAGTATCATAATTATACTAAAAATTATAACTGTTATATAAAACATTTTAAATTTATTCATTTTCATCACTCCTACAACTTACTATCTATCTCTTCTCTTTGCCTTCTTCTAGCCATAAATAAGCTTGTACCATTGCTGAATTTATTGTTGTATATACTTTGGTTTGTGCTGTTAGCACACTATGTTTTTATACATTGCAAACACTTCAATAACATCCCAATGTTTCATTTTACCCATTGCAGTTGGCTTATCATATTCTTTTTCAGAAATAGTTATTATATCAAAATCTTTGAACAACTTTTTAATTTCTTCTAAAGACATAAAAGTCATATTTTTATTAAATTTCCATTCATCATTTTTACCGAAAAAATTTCCTAGAAAATACTTTCCACCAGAAATAGAATTGCATATGTTATTCCATAAATTTTCAAATTTATCTGGACTACAAAATGGTAAAGAGAATAATGACAATACTAAATCTGTTTTTGGAAGTTCATCAAGACTTTCAAAATCGCTTTGAATAAATTTAAAATTCCTATTTTCATTTTCAGTTAGTTTTTCTCTAATTAAAGTTTCAGTTGATTCCTTGTCAATCCCTAAAACATTATATCCGTTCTTTTAGTAGATAAATCGTATCTCGTCCCGAACCACAACCAAGTTCTATAATATTTTGAACATTGCCACTTAATTTTTTTATATTTTCTACTAACTTATGGTGCGTAGCATTTGAAGTTTTTGCATAGTAGTCATTATAATTATTCATAGAGCACATCTCCCATTTTTATCACCTATATTCTCCAGACACTTGAATATATCTTTTAAAATTCTTCCTCTTTGTCTTTTTAATTGTCTTACACTCCAATTAGATTTCACACATTCTTCTGCATAAAAACTTCTTGTTTTTTCATTTTATACTCTCATTAACAATCGATAACGCGACAAACTTTATTCGTCACACAGTGTCTGGCGAATCGGAAAAGTACGATAAAATTCTCTCAACACTTTTCAATAATTTTTATTGCTTATTTTATGTAATAAAATATAGAATGTTTATAATGAAATTTAATATTATTTACATTATATTTATCTTTTTTATTTTTTAGCTCTTAAAGTTACAATTTCACTGGTGTTACCATCTATAGATATGTTTTTAGCTTGCGATATTTTTTAAAATTTAACTAAAGATATCATTACTTTTTCTCCAAAACAAAAACAAATTGTAAGTTGTAGAGATAATTATTATAGTAAATTGCAGATAGATTTTGTCCACTTGCATACTTCTTTTATTTCAGTTATCTCTCAAAATCATCCATATCTTTTTGACTTTTTAAATTTGTTCTTATAATGTAGTCTAAATCCTCTATTGCTTTATCAATATTCATCATTCCATTTCCAATAGGATAATAAACTGGATATACTTTATAATTTTTACCAGCTATATTCTTTGAAAAATTTTGTTTTCTACATTGTGATACTGATATATTCTTATCTAATATAATAGAACTCACTTGATTTCCAAATGTTATAATTGTTTTTGGATTAATTATTTCTATTTCTTTGCATAATAAATCTAGATACTGACTATAAACTAAATTTGGTAACACTCTAGCATCTATCTGAGTACATTTTCCAAGATTGGTAATAAAATATTTGTGTTTTTCTACATCATCATATACTATATCTACAAACTCTTCACTCCATTCTTGTGGTTTTTTCGAAATAATATCATTATATATTTCTTCATCAAGTAATCCTATTCTATAAAACAATTTCCATATATTTTTAGTTCCAATCCAAGGAGACCTTCTACCTTTCCAATTTGGATCTGATGCAATATTTTTTCCTGTTGGATTCATAAAAACAAAACAAATATCTGGGTTGTCTGTACAACCTCCATTATATATAGAAGTTAATTCCCTTGCACCATACTGTAATTGCAATTTATCATATTCAGCATTTAATTCACTTATTTTCACAACTATGCATTCCTCCCAATAAATTTATGCAATCAATATCCCATTTTCTGCTTAAATTATATAACAAATGACAGATAAATTCAATTATCTGTCATTCTTAATTTTTATAATTTACTAATTGTATGTTGAATTGAATATTATTTATTATATCTTTCATCATTGTGTATGCTCATATTTCTCCTTGTTATAAATTTAGTTTCTCATACATTGCAAACACTTCAATAACATCCCAATGTTTCATTTTACCCATTGCATGTATCTCCTACTTTCTCTATACGTATTCCTAGCACACCATACTGTTTTTGTTTTTCGGGTGTATAAAATTCTTCCAATACATCTAACAATTCTCGCTTAGTCATTGATTTATCAGCCATTATTTCTATGTTAAAATCTTTAAATAATTCTTCAAACGTATTATACCTTAACAAGCCTATAACTTTTACTTTCATAGTTATTTCTAAATCAGGTTCTTTTTGAAAAATTATAGTATCCCCAATAGAAATTTTTTGTCTTTTTTCGTCATATAATCTCAACTCTATTCTTTTTGACCCCTCTTTAATAAAATCAAAATATTTAGGCTGTAGTTTTAATATATGTTCCATTTTTACACCACCAATCTTTATATCTCTTATATCTTAAAATTTTTAGTAACTTTATTTTTGTAAAAATCCTTACAACTATTGATTTTTCAAGGTTAGTAGCACGCAAGTCTCCACATGTACCGTCTGCGGAAACATATCCACCGGTTGTACTTCTTTTATTTCATATCCGCTATTTGTTAAGATTTTTAAATCTCTTGCAAGTGTTGCTGGATTACAACTTATATAAACAACTTTTTTAGCTTGCATTTCTATTATTGTATCTAATAGTTTTTCGTCGCACCCTTTTCTCGGTGGGTCTACAAAGACTACATCTGCTCTTATACCTTTTTCATACATTTGTGGTACTACTTTTTCCGCTTCCCCCGCCAAAAATTCTACATTTCTTATTTCATTCATTTCCGCATTTTCTTTTGCATCTTCTACTGCAGGTTTTACAACTTCTACTCCGTATACTTTCTTAGCATTTTCAGCTACAAATATTGATATAGTACCTATTCCAGAATACAAGTCAAATACGGTTTCTTCGCCTGTTAATGCAGCATAATTTTTAGCTACATTATAAAGAGCCTCTGTTTGCACAGGATTTACCTGATAAAATGATAATGGTGATATTTTAAATTTGTAATCACCTAATCTGTCGATTATATAGTCTTTTCCATATAGCGTTATACACTTTTCACCAAAGATTACATTTGTGTTTTCGCTATTGATGTTTTGCATTATAGATAATATATTTGGATATTTATTAATTATGTCACTAACTATTAATTCTTTGCTTTTGAAATTTTCGCCATTTGTTATAAATGTAACCATAACTTGGTTTGTATTTATACCTATTCTAGTTACAATGTGTCTTAAAGTACCTTTTCTTGTTTTTTCGTTGTAGCACGATACATGATATTTTTTAGTTAATTCAAAAGCATATTTTGATATTTCATCTATCATTTTATTTTGTATATAGCACTCCTTATTCTCTACTACATCATGAGAACGGTCTGCATAGAATCCTATTTTTCCATTCATTACTGGATATTGTGCTTTGTTTCTATAATTATATGGAATTCCCATTCCTATTATATTATTAACTAATGGTTCGTATCCTAACGATTTCTTTATTGTGTTTTTTACCATTTGGGTTTTTAATGCAAGTTGTGCTTCATATGTCATATGTTGGAGTGAGCATCCACCACATCTATTAAATATTTCACACATCGGTTCTTCTCTACAATCTGCCATTTTTTCAATTTCTAACAATTTTCCAAAGCCATAATCCTTATTTACTTTTACCATTTTTATTTTTGCTTTTTCGCCTTTTATAGCACCTTTTACAAATGTTGTATATCCATCTATTTTAGCAATTCCTTCGCCCTCGAATCCCATATCAATAATATTCACTTCATAATCTTGATTTTTTTCTACCATATATATCTCCTTATTTTTATTTTATATATTTATCGTAGCATAACAAAATATATAAAACAAACATTTTTCATCAACACTTTTTCTACTATTTCGACAGTTTACTTTATTAGGTTAGAAAAGAAGTGGTAAAATCCACTTCTTCTTCATTCGCTTTTTATGATTAATTACTTTCAAGCATAATTTTTCTTTTTAGCTCACTATTTATTACTTCGCCTATTCCTAAATATTTTTCGTTACAATACAAATTATATAACCCGTCATTTAAATCACATTTTATAGTCATTCCATTAAATAGTTTTTTTAATAAATTTTCTTTTATTTCAAATTTATTTTCTAATATTTTTTCCATTGAAATGATATCATCTTCTTCAATTTCGTCAATATGTTTTGAAAACCCTATATCAAATTTGCCTGTCTTTATTCTATTTAAATTACTCATTGTTGCAACGGTATTAAGTTTATCTGCAATATCTTCGCATAGCACTCGTATGTATGTACCTTTTGAGCAATGGACTGAAAACTTAATCTTATTTTCAGAAAGAACAGAGATATTATAAATATCAAATATTTCTATATCTCGTGCTTCTCTCTCTATTTCTATTCCTTTTCTCGCAAGTTCATAAAGCTTTACGCCATTTTTCTTTATTGCAGAATACATCGGAGGTATTTGTTTTTGTTTACCTATAAATGTTTTAAATATTTTTTCATAATCTTCAGTAAGTATAACATCTTTTTCTTCAATAATGTTTCCTGTTACATCTCCCGTGTCTGTTTTTATTCCAAGTTGCATTTCAACATCATATATTTTTTCGTCACATGTTAGATAGTCTACTAACTTTGTTGCTTTTCCAACGCACAATACTAATACTCCAGTTGCCATAGGGTCTAATGTTCCAGTATGTCCGATTTTTTTAGTTTTAAGTATTTTTCTAGCTTTTGCGACAACATCATGTGATGTCATATCTTTTTCTTTATTAATAATTAGTATTCCATCTTTCATATTTTCACCTATTTTTATATTAGTTAAACAAAGGCTGCTTTTTTAAAAAGCAACCTATTTATTATTTTAATTGTTTTTTTATTTCTTCAACAACAGTTTGTTTTATTTGGTCTAATGACATAGAAATTTCAAATCCAGCAGCTCTTAGATGTCCACCACCAGCAAATTTGGCAGATATTTGTGATACATCTACATATTCATTTGCTCTTAAACTAACTTTGTATTTTCCATCTTTTTCTCTCACAAATATTGAAACTTCTACGCCTTCAATATTTCTTCCAAAGTTAACAATACCTTCTTGGTCACCATCTTCATTTTTTAGTTCTTCAACATCTGATGTAGTAATATATGTAAAAGCAATTTTGCCATTTTCTAATAGTTCAAGTCTATTTAACGCTCTACTTAAAAGTCTTGTTCTCTTTTCGGTTGTTGTATCAAAAATAAGTCTATATATTTTCGCTATATCTATTCCAGTTTCTGCAAGCATTCCTGCAAATTCAAAAGTTTCAGATTGAGTATTATATCTAAAACCACCCGTATCTGTAAGAATTCCTGTATAAAGACATTCTGCAATTTCTTTACTTATAGATATTCCTAAAAACGCAAGAACAATTATTAAGTTTTGACAAGTTGAAGATGCAATTGCATTTACATAGTTAACATCTGCATAGTTTTGATTTGTTATATGATGGTCAATTACAATTGTATTTTCAATCGCCTCAAAATATGGTCTGCAAACATGCAATCTTTCTAAGTCACTTGCATCTAGTGCAATACATAAATCATATTTTCTATAATCATCGATTTCTTTTTTTATTTCGTCAAACCCTGGCAAAAAAGAATACATTGAATTTACAGTAGGAATTAACACAGTAACTTCTTTGTCAAGTTTTTTTAATGCATGCATAAATCCAAGTGAACTTCCAACTGCATCTCCATCAGGATTTTCATGTGTAAGTATTAATATAGAATTAGAGTTTGCTATGCTCTCTTTTATATTATCTAAAACAGTTGCCATTTAAGCATTCTCCTCACTTTCTTCTATATCATCTTCATCATGTTTTATATCTAATCCATTAATTATATTTTGTATATGTGCTCCATATTCCATTGAATCATCAAATTCAAACTTAATTTCTGGTGTAGTATGCATTCTAACTTTTGAGCCAACCTCTCTTCTAACATAACCCGCAGCAGACTCTAACGCTTTCATCGCTGCATCATTATCTTTCGTGCCAAGCATACTAACAAATATTTTGCAATATTTTAAATCTTTTGATACTGTAACTTTTGTTACACTAATCAATCCGTCAAGTCTTGGATCTTTTAATTCTCTATCAATAATAACACTAACAATTTTCTTTATTTCTTCTTCAATTCGATCTGTTCTTTCCATACAAAATCCTTTCTATTGTTTGATTTCTTCCATAATAAATGATTCGATATGATCGCCAACTTTTATATCATTATAGTCTTCTACTTGAACACCACATTCATATCCAGTTGCAACATCTTTTACATCATTTTTTTCTCTCTTAAGTGAAACAAGTTTTCCTTCGTGTATTACTACATTATCTCTTAAAACTCTAACACCTGAATTTCTAACTATTTTTCCATCTACAACATAGCATCCTGCAATCATACCAACATTAGTAATTTTAAACACTTGTCTTACTTCTGCTGTACCTTGGATTACTTCTTTAAATTTTGGTTTTAACATTCCTTTTAAAGCTGCTGTAACATCATCAATAGCATTGTATATAACTGAATATATCTTAATTTCTACTTTTTCCTTATCAGCGATAGATCTTGCAAGCGGTTCTGGTCTTACATTAAATCCGATAATTATTGAGTTAGTTACCTTAGCAAGTGTAACATCAGATTCTGTTATCGCACCAACATTTGAGTGTATAATTCTAACTCTTGCTTCTTCATTTTGTATTTTTTCAAGCGATTGACGAATTGCTTGTGCTGAGCCTTGAACATCAGCTTTTATAATAATATTCAAATCTTTAAGCTTGCCTTGTTCAATTTGATTAAATAAGTTATCTAGAGTAACAGGTGCACTCTTTCTAATCATTTCTTCTCTTTGTTTTCTCTTTCTCTTCTCTATCAAATGCTTAGCAACTTTTTCATTTTCAACTTCATAAAATACTTCACCAGCTTCTGGTACTTCTGGAAGTCCAATTACTTCAACAGGTGTAGAAGGTCCAGCAGATTTTACTTTCTGTCCTTTATCATCTGTCATTCCTCTAATCTTACCAATAACACTTCCTACAACAATTGTATCGCCAATATTCAAAGTACCTCTTTGTACTAAAAGTGATGCTGTTATACCTGTGTTTTTATCAAGTCTAGCTTCTAGCACTGTACCTTTTGATTGTTTATTTGGATTAGATTTTAACTCTTGCATATCAGCAACTAGCAATACCATTTCTAATAAACTATCAATATTTTTGTGATGTTTTGCAGAAATAGGAACACAAATCGTATCTCCACCCCATTCTTCAGGTACTAATCCATACTCAGTCAATTCCTGTTTTACTTTATCAATATTTGAATCAGGCAAATCAATTTTATTAATTGCAACAATTATTGAAACACCAGCAGCTTTAGCATGATTAATAGCTTCAACTGTTTGAGGCATTATACCATCATTTGCAGCAACTATAATAATCGCCACATCTGTAACTTGTGCTCCTCTTGCACGCATTGCAGTAAATGCTTCATGTCCTGGAGTATCCAAAAATGTAATTTCTCTATCATTAATTTTTACTTTGTATGCACCAATATGTTGAGTAATACCACCAGCTTCTCTATCTATAACATTTGTAGAGCGGATAGCATCAAGCAAAGATGTTTTACCATGGTCAACATGCCCCATAACTACTACTATTGGTGGTCTTGGCTCTAAGTCCTCTTCTTTATCGTCAGTATCGTCAAACAAAATATCTTCGTCTGTTACAACTTCTTTTTTATGTGCATTTACACCAAATTCAGATGCAACTAAATATGCTGTATCGTAGTCAAGCTCTTGATTTAATGTTGCAAGCACACCATATCCCATAAGTTTCTTTATTATTTCGCTTGCTTGCTTTTTTAATTTTTCTGCCAAGTCTTTTACTGTAATAGTTTCAGGAATATCAATATCTGTAAGTTCAAATATTTTTTGTTCTATATGATTTTTACTTTCAATAGGAGTTTTCTTTTTATTCTTTTTAAATCCTCTTTCTTTTGACAAATCATAATAATCAAACATTTTACTTTCAGTATCATTAAACATATTTGAAAAATTACTTTCTGTTTGCAAATCTCTTAGCTTACCAAAATTAATATTTTCTTTTCCACTTTTTGATTGTTTACCTTTATTATTTTTTCTAGTATCTTCTTCAAATTTTCTATTATCTTTTTGTTTATCTTTATATCCTGTTTTTACAATTTCTCTAGCAGGTTCTTTTACTGGAATTTCAACGCTTGTCATTATCTCTTTAATTCCTTTTTCCACCCTATTTTCTTGACCTTTTTGTTGTCTATTATTGTTATTATTAAATTGAGGCTTATTATTTCTGTTATTTGAGAAATTATTATTTCCATTATTATTGTGTCTATTTGAATTATAATTATTTCCATTTTTATTTTTATCAAAAGATCTTTGTTGATTTGGCTTTGAATTTGAAAATGGCTTGTTAGTATCTTGAGCTACCTTTTCTTGAGTAGCCTCCTTTTTTTGCTCAGGCTTTTCTATAACATTTTCCTTTTGAACTTTATTTTCTAAAACAGGTTCTTTCATTTCTTCTTTTACTTCCTTTACTTCTTTTGGTGCAACTTTTACTTCTTCTTTCTTATTTGTTATAGTAGAAGTGATAGAGCCTATCTTTCTAGGTTCTGTTCTATATTTAATATTCATAGTTGCATTAGTTTTTCTTTGAACAACACCTAAATCATCTCTTCTTTCAAGTTTTTCATCAGATTTTGCTACATCTTGTGTGTTTTCTATTTTAGTAACTTCTCTTCTAATTATAACAGGAGCAATTGGTTTCTTTTCTTTCTTATTTTGAGTTTTGTCAGAGGCTTTTGTCTCTTTCTTATTTAGTTTATTTTTAATTTCATTTACTTCCATATCCTCCAGTGTAGACATATGATTTTTCACACTATATCCCATATTTATAAGTCTATCCACCAACTCTTTACTTTGCATACCTAATTCTTTTGCCAATTCATGTACTTTTAACTTTCCCATACTAAATATTTGCCCCCTTTATTTCTTTTAACATTTCTTTTATTTTTATAGCAAAACCTTCATCGAGAACTGCAATTATAGCTTTATTATTTTTACCAATACTGTGACTAATTTCTTCTATAATTCCAAAAAACACAAAATCTATACAATTACTATTACAAAGGTTTTCAAATTTATTCTTCGTATTATCTGATGCATCTTCAGCTACAATTAAAAGTTTCGCCATACCACTTTTAATTTTTTCCTCACACATATCGCTACCGTATGCAAGTCTTCCTGCTTTCATGCACAAACCAATCATTGAATATATTTTATTTATCACTATCCAAGTCTCTCCTTAAATTTTCATATATATCAGCAGATATTGTTACATCAAACTCTTTATCTAATTTTTTAGTTTTTATAACCTTTTCTAAACATTCTTTATCATAACAAATATATGCACCTCGGCCTTGTTTCTTGCCAGTTTTATCGAGACTAATCTCACCGTCTTTAGATTTCACTATTCTAATTAGTTCTATTTTTGGCTTAGATTCAAAGCAACCTAAACATCGTCTAAGTGGTACTTTCTTCATCAATTCTCACCTCTAATTATTCGCCCGCTTTTATTTGGCTTTCACTTTTTATATCAATCTTCCAACCAGTAAGTTTAGCAGAAATTCTAGCATTTTGACCATCTTTACCAATAGCAAGTGACAATTGTGAATCAGGAACTACAACTTTAGAAGTCATGTTTTCTTCATCTAAATCTACTGCTAAAACTGTTGCTGGACTAAGTGCAGAAGCAATGTATTGTACTGGGTCTTCACTCCATTCAACAATATCGATTTTTTCATTTTTTAATTCATTTATAATATTTTGAATTCTTGTACCTCTTGGACCTACGCAAGAACCAACAGGATCGATGTTAGGGTCTGTTGAATAAACAGCAACTTTAGTTCTAGAACCTGGCTCTCTTACTATATTTTTAATTTCAATTAATCCTTCATAAATTTCAGGAATTTCAAGCTCTAAAAGTCTTCTTACAAAACCTGGGTGTGTTCTAGAAATAAGCATTTGCGGAACACCTCTACTGCTCTTTTGAACTTCTAAAACATATGCTTTAATTCTATCGTTAACTTCATATATCTCAGTAGGTATTTGTTCATTTAAAGTTAATATTCCTTCAAGTCTGCCTAAGTCAACAATAATAACATTCTTATCAACTTTTTGAACTAAACCAGAAACGATTTCGCCTTGTCTATCTGAATACTCAGAAAAAACAATTTCTCTTTCTGCTTCTCTAATTTTTTGAACTATAACTTGTTTTGCTGTTTGAGCAGAAATTCTTCCAAAGTCTTTTGGCGTAATTTCAACTTCAACAACATCTTCCATCTTGGCTTTTTTATCAATCTTTCTAGCAGAGTCTAAATCAATTTCAATTGCAGGGTCAAAAACTTCTTCAACTACCTCTTTTAGTGAATATACTTTTATTGTTGCATTATTTTCGTCAACAACAATTTTGACATTTTCTGAAGAATTAAAATTTTTCTTATACGCAGTAACAAGTGCATTTTCAATTGCATCTAATAAATAATCTTTATTAATACCTTTCTCTATACTTAACTCCTCTAATGCATCAAAAAACTCCTTATTCATCTTTTAAATCCTCCCAATTAAATAAAATTTTTGCTGATGAAACATCATCAATTTTAAGCTTAATATCATTTCCGTTATTATTTAAAGTAATAACATTATCACTGTCAATGTCGGTCAAAACTCCAACAAATTGTTTCGCACCATCTAATGGCTTAAATAAATTAATCTCAATTTCTTTTCCAAGTGCAGCTTTATATTGCTCTACTTCTCTTAAATGTCTTTCTAAACCACAAGACGAAACTTCTAAATTATACGATGTGCTAATAGGATCAATTTCGTCTAGCAAATCACTTACTCTATTGCTCACAGCTTCACAATCATCCAAATCGATACCAGATTCTTTATCAATAAAAATCCTTAGGTAATATTCTTTACCCTCTTTTACAAACATGACATCATACAAAAAATAGCCTAGCTCTTTTGTAACAGGCAGTACAATATCATAAATACTTTTTTCAACCTTAGTCATAAAGCCTCCTACTAAAAATCAAATACTCATACAATTAAAGAGTGAGGTCTCCCTCACTCTTATGTAATCACTATTATGCTATGAATATTATACTACGGACACACGCATTTGACAAGCGTTTTTATAAAAAATGCATTAAATTTTACCTATACTTTTTTACTTTACCTTATTTTTACTTATTTTTCTAAATATTTTACTGTAAAATCCTTTAATTCTTGTATCATTTCTTTTATTGCCCTTATATTGTTTAAAAGCGATGTATCTTCCTTTATTTCTTTTTCAAGAATTGCGTTGTATACTGCATCAAGCGATGGTAAATATCCCACATTTTTATAACTTTCTTTTCCTGAAGAACTAATCTTTTTTTCATACAATATAAATGTATTTTTATTACTTCCTATATAATATTTTTCATTTATCTTTTCCATAACATAAAACCCCTTTTTACTTTAAAAAATAAAAAGCGTGTTATCTAAAAAGCTGGAATTACGCCATTTAGACCACACGCTCTAATATTATTTTAGCATATTTTAAAAATTTTCGTAAGTTTTTATTTTAGATTAATCTTCAGATTTTTTTCTAAGTAAATATGTAACAAAGAATATAACGCTTGCTACAAGTACAATTGTAGGCCCTGTTGCTATTTTTTGATAGAAAGAAATCACAAAGCCTAACAAGCCTGATACTACTGAAAAGACTACTGCCCACAAATGATACTGACGCATGTTTTTTGAAATGTTTCTGCTTGCAGCTGCCGGCAATATAAGAAGCGAATTTATTATTAATACGCCTACCCATTTTATTGAGAGCATAACTATTATAGCAACTAAAACTATAAATAAATTTTCAAAAAGCTTTACATTGATATTTTTGCTTTTTGCAAGTGTTTCATTAACGCTCAATGCTAATAATTTGTTAAAAAACAATAGCCAAAACACTAAAATAACAAGTGCTACTGCTATAATCATTATTATTTCACTTGGCACAATACTTAAAATATCGCCAATCAAATAATTTGAGAATTTTGTGAAGTTACCATTTTTAGATAGTATAACAAGTCCTATGGCTATTGCCGTTGAAGAAAACACACTTATTATAGTATCTCTTGATGAATTCTTTGAGTCTTTTATTTTGTTTAACAATAACGCAAATATCACGGCAAAAATTATCATTGAAACCGTAGGATTTGATATTCCAAGTAGTGCTCCTATTGCAATCCCTGTAATTGCCGAATGCCCTAAAGAATCTGAAAAAAATGCCATTTTATTATTTACAATCATAGTTCCCACAAGCCCAAAAAGTGGTGTAACAGCTAAAATTGCATATAACGCATTTCGCATAAACTCATACTTTAACATGATATTTCACCTCCAAAAGTTTCTATAAAATTTTTGCTTTTGAAGACATCATCCGCTTTGCCTTTCTCTATAACTTTTCCATCAAGCATTATTACATCATCAGCATATTTTTTTATATATTCAAAATCGTGAGAAACCATAAGCACCGCTAAATCATGATTCTTTTTAAGTTCATCTATCTTCTTGTAAAATTGCTCTTTACCATTTCTATCAATTCCAGACACCGGTTCATCTAATATAAGTAAGTCTGGATAAGGCATTGTAGCAAGTGCAAGCAACACTCTTTGAAGTTCACCACCAGATAATCTATTAACTTTGCTATCTATCAAATTTTCTGCACCAAAATCTCTTAGATGTTTTTTTATTTCTTCGTAATTTTTTTTGCTTTTAAATAAAAATACTGGTTTGTTTGAAGTGTAGCTTGAAATCATATCATATACAGTCATTGGCGAGTTTTCTACATTTAGCTTTTGTGGAACATATCCTATTCTTATTTTTTTACCGTCAGCATCTTTATTTTTAAATAATATTTCACCTGTATGCGGTATTTCTCCTAAAATTGCTTTCAAAAGTGTAGATTTTCCAGCACCGTTTTTACCTATAATAACAGTCATGTGTCCACAATGAATATGTATATTTACTTTATCTAAAATCTGTTTTTGACCTATTTTTACACTTATATTTCTTATCTTCGTACAACAAAAACCACAGCGTAATCCCATAAACTTTCTCCTTTATTTTAATGATTCAACTAATACTTCTAAATTTTCTCTCATTGCTTTTTCGTATGCTTCTTTTTCTAAATCACCAGTAACTATTGGATTTAATGAATATAATTTTTTGCCAGTTTCTCTTGCAATTATATTAGCAGCATTCTCAAAATATTGCAGTTCTGTATAAACAGCTTTTGCATTAGTTTGCTCTACAATATCTATTATCTCCGCTAACTCTCCTGCACTTGGATATGTTCCCGGTTCTCTTTCAATTACCGCAACAACATTTAAATCAAATTCCTCTGCAAAAAATTCAAACGCTTCATGGAATGTAACTATATTTTTATCTTCAATATCATCTAGTTTTTCATGCATTTCATTTTTCAATTTTTCAAGTTTTTCTATATATTCATTTGCATTTTTTTCATAAATTTCTTTATTGCTCGGGTCTATTTCACACAATCCATTTTTTATATTTTCAACTTGCTTTATATACAAAGACACACTTACCCAAATATGAGCATTTTCACCATGGTCGTGATGTTCATGTTCTTCATGCTCAACATGTTCTTCTTCGTGCTCTTCTAAAATCCCTTCACTTGAATCTACTACTTTTAACTCTTTACAATTATCAATAGCTTTCTGTACAAAATTTTCCATACCGCCACCATTTATAATAAGTACATCTGCCTTATTTAATGTAAACATATTGGCAGTAGTTAATTGATAATCATGCAAACAGCCAACTTCTGTGCTTGTAAGATTAGACAAACTCACATTTTCTGCACCATCTATAATATTTAAAGTTGCCACATACACAGGATAAAAAGAAGCCACAATTTGCAAATCATCGCTTCTTACTTCATCTTTTACGGTGCAACCTGTAAGCATTATTAAAATAAGTAACAATACACTAACTTTTTTCATACAAAACCCTTTCTTATTGCAAGTCACTTGCAATTATATCATCTTTCATTCTAAAAGTCAATTTTTTATATTTGCATTCAAAATTCATTCGATGTATAATACTTTTGAGGTGTATTATTATGAAAAATACAAAACAACGAACGCTGATTATAGATATATTAAAAAAAGCTAAAAAGCCACTATCTGCTAATGATATATTAAGTAGAGCATTAACTACTATGCCTAACATTGCATTAACTACTATATATAGAAATTTAGAAATACTATACGAAGCCGATTTAATTACAAGACAACGAATAGACGAAAAAGAATACTGCTATGAATTGAAAAAAGAAAATCATACTCACTACTTAATTTGCAAAAACTGCAAGAAAAAAATCGACTTACCAGAATGTCCACTAAAAGAACTAGAACAAAACATCTCAAATAAAACCGGTTTTAAAATAACTTCTCATAATTTAGAATTGGAAGGTTATTGTGATAAATGTAAATAAAAAAATCCCGATGCTTCTTTTACCTAGCTTTATAGCCAAAAGTGTAACATCGGGATATTTTTTTATATTAGTTTGATATTTCTACTCGCACATCTTTTCCTTTTATTTGTTTACCTTTCATACAATATAATACATCACTTGCATATTGTGTTGGTATTTCTACAAAGCTAAATTTGTCTAACACATTTATTTTTCCTATCGAGCTTCCTGATATAGGCACATTTGATGTCAAACTTCCCAATATGTCTTTTGCTTTTACATTATCTTTTTTCCCAACACTTAAGAAAAATTTTGTATTTCCTTTCTGTGCTTCTTTTTTGCCAACATTACTTTCAAACACCATATTTTCAACTTCGGTTTGCTCTCCAAATGCTATTTTTAATAGTGCTTTTACTACTTTCTCATTATCATTTGATTTCGATAATTTTTCATATACATCGTTTATTATCTTATTATTCGCAAATTCATTTTCATCAATTACACTTTGGATTTCAGTAACTAACTTGCTATTTTTTATCTCTTTTATCTCTCCATCTGAAGGTATTTTGCCAAAAGCTACTTTTGTATGTGCATACTTTTCTATGCTCTCTAATTTTCTTTTTTCTTTTCCTACTACAAATGTATAAGCTTTTCCCTCAGCACCATTTCTACCAGTTCTACCTATTCTATGCACATAGTATTCTTCTTCTTGTGGCACATCATAATTTACAACTAGATTTAGCTCATCAACATCTATTCCCCTAGCAACCACATCTGTTGCTATTAATATTTGAAACTCCCCACCTTTGAATCTTTTCATTATTCTTTCTCTTTGTATTTGCTTTATATCTCCATGAAGACTTTCTGCGCTATATCCTCTTTGCTTTAATGTTTCTATCAAGTCGTCTACTTTTCTTTTGGTGTTACAAAATACTACTGCCTTTTTAGGATTATTTACATCTATTATTCTTGATAAAGCTTCATCTTTCATAGATTGTTTTACCTCAATTGCTATTTGCTCAATTTTATCTACTGTCAATTCTTTCGCTTTTATCTTCACTTCTAGTGGTTCTTTTAAATATTTATTCGCAATCGCTCTTATTCTTGCATCTAGCGTTGCTGAAAATAGTACCGTTTGACGCTCATTAGGTGTTTCTTTCAAAATTGTTTCAATATCTTCTTCAAATCCCATGCTAAGCATCTCATCTGCTTCATCTAATACAACTGTTTTAATGTTATTTAACTTTATAGTCTTTCTTCTCATATGGTCCATTATTCTACCAGGTGTTCCTACTACAATTTTTACACCTTTTTTTAGAGCCACAATCTGTTTTTCTATGCCCTCGCCACCATATACGGCAAGTGATTTTATGCCATCTTCATACTTAGCAAATTTTCTTAGCTCGCCTACCACTTGAAGTGCAAGTTCTCTTGTCGGACATAAAATAAGTGCCTGAACTTTATTCAAACTTTTATCTATTGAATTTATTATAGGAAGCCCATATGCTGCAGTTTTACCTGTTCCCGTTTGCGACTGTCCAATAACATCCTTTCCATCTAGCAAATGTTCTAGCGTTTTACTTTGAATAGGAGTTGCTTCTACATAGCCATTTTCCAACAATGCTCTTTTAATGTTGTCTGACAAAATCGTATCTTCAAATTTTAATTTTTTACTTTCCATATCTAACCTCTTTCTGGCATAAAAATAGCCCTAAAACAAATATGCTATCTGTTTTAAGGCTAAGGACAATTTATTCGACACTAGCTATCCGCTATTTTTCCTATAAACAAACTACATACTATATTAAACGACTTTTTTAACCATTTTCTATTATAGCACATGTTTACATAAATGTACAGAACTATTTTTGGTATGCCCCACTTTTGCCCCGCCAAAAAGTACAATTTCATATCCTGCCTGGTAGCTCATCAAAAGCCACAACAAAAAACTAGAAGTTTTTTCCTTCTAGTTTCTTAATTCGTCTATTGTTTTTCTTTTATCTTTGCTTTTAAATATTGCCGTTCCTGCAACAAAAACATTTGCTCCCGCTTCTTTTACCAGCTTTGCCGTATCTAAATTTATGCCTCCGTCTACTTCAATATCCAATTCGGGTTTTATCTTCTTTAAGTCACTTATTTTTTCTATAGTTTCTGGTATTAATTTTTGCCCTCCAAAGCCCGGCTCAACTGTCATAATTAATACCATATCTATTTTTTCCAAAAAAGGTATTACCCCATTTATTGATGTTTTTGGTTTTAGTGCAATACCAATCTTTTTATTTTTAGCTTTTAAAAGCTTAATTATTTCTTCTAATTGAACTTTATCGACCGCTTCTATATGAAATGTAATAATATCTGCATCTTCTATAAATGGTTTTATATATTCTAATGGATTTTCTACCATAAAATGAACATCTAAAACTGTATCAGTAGCGTTTTTAGCTGATTTTAACATCATTAATCCATCTGTTTCATTTGGTACAAATTTTCCATCCATAACATCTATGTGAATATAATCTGCACCTAAGCTTGCTACTTCTTTTATATCTCTTTCTAAATTATTCATATCTGCTGCTAAAATTGATGGAGCTATTTTTACCATTTGTTTTCTCCTTTTAACTTTTCATAAAGCATACAATATCTTTCATATCTGCCTTTACTTATAAGCCTTTTTTCAACAGCTTTTTTTACTGCACACTTTTCTTCTTTTATATGAGTGCACCCTCTATATTTGCACTCTTGAATATGTGGAATAAACTCAACAAAATACCTGTCTAATTCACGATAGTTTATATCTTTTAATTCATAAGTTGAAAAACCAGGAGTGTCTGCAATATAGCTATTAGGTGCAACTTCATAAAGTTCCACAAATTTTGTTGTGTGCTTACCTTTTTCTAATTTTTTAGAAGTTTCGCCCTCTTCAGAAATTTCTTCTTTAAAAATACTATTCGTTAAAGCAGATTTTCCTACTCCCGAATTTCCTGTAAACGCCGTAACTTTATTTTGCAAAATCACCGCTAATTTTTCAACGCCAATGCCATCTTTTGCGTTTGTCGTAATCACTTGATATCCAATATCTTCATAAGTTGATACAATATCCTCATAATCATCTCTTAAATCAATTTTATTTATACATATAAAAGGTTCAACATTATTTCTTTTTGCCATAATCAATTGTTTGTCTAGCAAAAGTAAATCAGGCTTCGGATTTGAAACTGCTACCACGATAACTAATTGTTCAATATTAGCTATCGGTGGTCTTATAAACTCATTTTTTCTTGGATAAATTTTTTCTATCACATCATTTTTTATTTCAACAATATCTCCTACTAGCGGTTTGTTCTTAGTAAGTTTAAATATTCCTCTTGCACCGCATTCGACATTTTTGCCATCAACTGAAACTTTATATTTATCTGAATAAACTTTCGTAACTAACCCTTTAATTTTGTTCATCCCCTACTATTACATTTACTGTTTTTCTATCAACATCTCTGAATCTAATTTATCATCAACATACACTCTTAACATTCCTGAAACATCTTTATCAACTGATACTTCTACTGATTTATCACTTCTTGAATGTACACCTTCGTATAATATTTGTTTTCCGATTGATGTTCCTTGTAATTCAACTCTAAGTGTAAATATATCTCTTACACCTTTTTTAGAAATATCTATTGTAATTGTCCTTTTACTTGTTGATGGTTTTGTTGTATTATCTGTATTATCTGTATTATCTTTATTTGAATTATTTTCTGTCTCACCGTCTAAATCATTTACCATTATTACGATCTCAGTTAATTCTGAAACAAATGTATCTGCCTCTATTGATTGATCTACAACCTTGCCATTTTCTGCGTTAGATTTTTTTACATATTCAACACGAATTAACAAATTAGCTGTATCTAAAAGTTGTCTTGCTTCTGCTTCTGTTTTTCCATAAACATTTGGAACTTTTGTCATTCCATCTGTTACGCCTGCACTTACATATACTATAACTTCAGAATTTTCTTCAACTTCAGTATTAAATGTAGGATATTGTCTTGTTATCTCTCCTGCTGGAACTGTTGAACTTGGTTCTTCTTCTTTCTTAAATACTAAATTATTTTCTTCTATTTTAATTTTTGCAGCTTCGATTGACATATCTGTAACTTTTGGCACAAGTACTGTTTTTGCACCTTTACTAACTTTAACATTTATAGTTGTACCTTTTTTCATTTCATATCCATCATAATTTTGATAAGTAATATAGTCTTTTGCATAATCAGCATTTTCTACATTAGCCTCTATAAACATTTCAAGTCCTGCTTCTTTCAAAATCTTTTCTGCTTCGTCTTTATGGTATCCAACTACACTTGGCACTTTCACAGTTTCATTTCCGCCTATCATATTTAACGCTGCACTAGTAATAAGTGCTGTAACAAGTGTAATACCGACTGCTAAACACAAATACAATACCAATCTAATAACTGCTTGCTTTTTAGTTATTTTCTTTTTCTTTGCCATTTCTTCTTCCCCACCATTTCTATTCTTTATAGAAGTAGTATCTCTAACTTCTGCTCTATTGTTTACTCCAACAATAGGAATTTTTTGTGTTGGATAATCACTTTTATTAACCCTTTGTATTCCCGCTGTATTTGGAGATTTCAATACATTTTTCAAATCTGCATTCATTTCGGCAGCAGATTCGTATCTTTCACTTACTTCTTTTTTCATAGCTTTAAGTATTATATCATTTAAAGCTTTCGGAATTGTAGGCACTATATCTATTGGAGATACTGGTGTTTCTTGAAGATGCTTTAATGCAACACTAACTGGTGTATCGCCATCGAAAGGAAGTCTACCTGTAACCATTTCGTATAAGACAACACCCAAAGAATATATATCAGACTTTTCATCTGTATATCCACCTCTTGCATGTTCTGGCGAAAAATAATGTACAGAACCAACCGTAGTACCATATGCATTTATTGTTGAATTTGAAACAGCTTTTGCTATACCAAAGTCAGTTACTTTGGCAACTCCATCTTTCGTCATTATAATGTTATGTGGTTTTATATCTCTATGCACAATATGATTTTTATGTGCTTGCTCTAAACCGGAAGCTATCTGCGATGCAATATCAACAGCTTCTTCCCATGGCAATCTACCTTTTTCTGTTATCACTTCTTTTAATGTTTTACCTTTTATAAGCTCCATTACTATATAGTGTAGTCCGTCTTCATTTCCAACATCATATATAGAAACAATATTTGGATGAGATAAACTTGCAGCAGATTGAGCTTCAACTTGAAATCTTTTTATAAATTCAGAATCGTTTGAGAACTCATCTTTTAGCACTTTTATCGCAACTTTTCGATTAAGTAATTTACATTTTGCTTCGTATACGGTTGCCATCCCGCCCGTACCGATTTTCTCTAAAATCTCATATCTATTTCCTAATATTTTACCTACTAATTCCATTGTATAACCTCCAGTTAATCATTAGAAATCGTTATTGCACTTATATTATCTAGTCCGCCAGCTTCATTTGCCTTGGCAATTAATTCTTCGCTCACAAGTTTAACATCAGAAATATTTTCAACAATTGTATTGTATATTTCCCTGTTTTCAAGCATATTTGATAATCCGTCTGAGCAAATTAATATTACATCATCTTTTAAAAATCCTTTTGTTATTATATCAGGATTTAAATTTTCCTCATAACCAATTACTTTAGTTAATGCATTTTTTTGCGGATGATTCTTTGCCTCTTCTCTAGTTATTGTTCCGCTATTTACTAATTCTTGAACAAATGAATGGTCTTTCGTTAATTGTCTAATTATATTCTTTCTAATTCTATACACTCTGCTATCTCCAACATGTCCTATATATACTTTGTTTTTTAAAATATACAAAATAATTAAAGTTGTACCCATGCCTTGATATTCTAAAATAGCGTTTGAAAGCTCAATAACTTTTTTATTCGCCTCTAATATCGCATCTTGTATTACTTTTCTAATTTCATCCGGATCGCCACTAAGTAGTTTTTCAATATTTTTTTCAATATACGCTTTACTTGCTTCTGCGGCTTCTTTACTTGCCACTTCCCCGGCATTAGCTCCACCCATTCCATCAGCCAATATGAATATTTTTAAATCTTCTGACGATTTCGGCACCAAAATATAATCCTCATTTATACTTCGTTCTCGCCCCACATCAGTAACCCCATAAAAACGCATTTATATCACCTCATAATTAGACAAAATACCACTTACATTATACACATAATATTTTTTTATGTCTATAAAATTCACGAAAAACTCACCATCCGATTTTTTATAAAATCAAGCTCTACCCTTCCTGTCTAGACCTTACAAGTTGCCCACAAGCAGCACTTATATCCGACCCTAACTCTCTTCTTACAGTTGCTACAATTCCCTTTTCATTTAATGTATCTCTAAATGCAAGTATTTTATCTGTACTACTTTTTTCATATATTCCATCTTTTATTTTATTTATTGGAATTAAGTTTACATGACAAAGCATACCTCTTAATAACTTTGCCAAATGAAGAGCATCCTCTCTTGAATCATTAACTCCATCTACTAAAGCATATTCAAAAGTTATTCTTCTATTCGTCTTTTTTATGTATTCATTGCAAGCAGCAAGCACTTCCGCTATATTATAAGTTTTATTTATAGGCATCATAGAAGTTCTCACTTCATCTCTACTACTGTGTAACGAAATACATAAGTTGCATTGAATGTTTTCGTCTGCTAATCTTCTAATATTATGAACCAAACCACAAGTAGAAACGCTTATGTGTCTTGCACCTATATTTAACCCTTTAGGGTCGTTTATAAGTCTTATAGCTCTTATAACATTATCATAGTTATCTAATGGTTCGCCAATTCCCATAAACACAATATTTGATATCTTTTCTTTGCTTTGTTTTTCAATATCGATTATTTGCGATACTATTTCCCCAGAAGTTAAATTTCTAACAAACCCTATTTTTGCTGAAGCACAGAAGTTGCAACCCATCTTGCAGCCAATTTGATTTGATATGCATACTGTATTGCCATATTTATATTTCATAAGTACACCTTCAACAGCATTGCCATCATTTAGCTCTATCAAATATTTTTTTGTACCATCTTTCGATTCCTGACACGCAATTATATTTGTACATTTTATTATATATCTTGCTTTCAATTTTTCTATCAAATCTTTTGATAAATCTGTCATTTCATCAAAAGACTCTACGCCTCTATATAACCACGCAAAGATTTGCTTAGCACGATACTTTTTTTCTCCTATGCTAAGTAGTTCATTTTCTATCTCTTCAAGATATAGGTCACGAATATTAACCATTAAAATTCCCCCATTACTTTTTTCTTAATTTAGCTATATAAAAGCCATCTGTACCATCAATATGTGGATACAAATTTGTTTCTTCAAGCAATTCAAATTCTTTATGTTCATCTAAAAATCTTCTCACTTGGCTACCATTTTCTATATTCAAAACTGTGCAAGTACTATACACAAGTATTCCATTCGATTTTAAATATCGTGAGCAGTTATCTAAAATTTTATGTTGGACATTCACAATTTCTTCTATGTCTTCTAATCTTCTTGTCCATTTAATATCAGGTTTCTTTCTTATAACGCCAAGCCCCGTACACGGAACATCTAACAATATTTTATCATATCTTTCAAAACATTCTGTGTAGTAAAGTGATGCATCTCTCATTCTTTCGTTTATAATCGTTATTCCTAATTTAGCACTTGCATCTTTTATAAGTCTTACTCTATTATCATGAATATCCCATGCATCAATTTTGCCATTGTTATTCATAAGTTGTGCCAAATATGTAGTCTTTCCACCAGGTGCAGCACAAGCATCTAATATATAATCACCTTCTTGAGGTTCTAGCTTTAAACAAGCTAATTGAGCGGCTTCATCTTGCACAACATATAATTGGCCTTCAAAATTATTCATCTTTTTAGCCAATATACTATCAGGTAAATTGCCAAATTTACAATCAACATTTTTTAGCTCTAAAAGCTTTTTTAGTTCTTCTCTTGTTGTTTTTAATGTATTAACTCTAATAGTTATATCTGGTGTTATATTATTTGCATTAAGTAGCTCAGTTACAAATTTTTTATCATATTCTTTTAATAGTTCGTCTACTAACCATAAAGGATGTGAAGTTAAAATAGAAATTATTTCATCATCCATTATAGGCTTCGTTGCTATGTAATCTACTAGCTTATCCATTTCATTTTTTTCTATTTTTCTCAAAATAGCGTTAACAAATTTTGCCGATGCTTCATGCCCATATTTTTTAGCTAATTTAACACTTTCATTTACAGCCGCACTTTCAGGAATTTTATCTAAAAATGTAATTTGATAAATACCAATTCTTAAAATATTTATAATCCATGGAGAAATCTTTTTTAGCTTTATACTTGAATACCTTTTAATTATTTCGTCAAGCGTTAATTTCCAAGTTGTAACTCCATAAACAAGTTCAGATACTAACCCTTTATCAAGCACACTTAAATCACTTTTTTCTAACTCTTTATTTAGTATAGCATTTGAGTACGCTTCTCCAATTTCAATTTTGTATAACACATTTACTGCAAGCTCTCTTGCATTCATAATTTGTACCTCTTTTCTAGTAAAATAAAATCTCATATTCAAAATAATTCTAATAAGGTACGCAAAATGCGTACCTTAGCTTTACTTCATCTCTTTTACTTTTTTATTTGTAAGACCAAAATAATATTTGATAGCATCAACTATTCTTTCGCACGCTTTGCCATCACCATAAGGATTTGCAGATTTACTCATCTTGTTATATTCATAACTATCTGTTAGCAACTTAGTAGTTTCTTCTATGATTTTCTCTTTATTTGTTCCAACAATTTTAACAGTACCAGCTTCCACGGCTTCTGGTCTTTCAGTTTCATTTCTTAAAACAAGTACTGGCTTTCCAAGTGAAGGTGCTTCTTCTTGTATTCCACCCGAATCAGTAAGAACTAGTGTTGATTTATTTATTAAGTTATGAGTTGTTATAACATCTAAAGGTTCAATCAAATGTACATTTAAAACTTCTCCTAAAACTTCTTTTGCAGTTTCTTGAACAAGCGGATTTAAATGTACTGGATAAATCACCTCAATATCAGGATTGTTAGTTGCAATTTCTTTTACTGCTTCACATATATCATGAAGTGGTTTACCTAAATTTTCTCTTCTATGAGCAGTCATAAATATAACCTTTTTACTAAAATCTATTTTTGAAAGCTCTGGATGTATAAACTCATATTCTGATTTAACAGTAGTTTTTAAAGCATCAATTACAGTATTTCCTGTTATATAAATTTCGTCCTCTTTTACTAACTCTTTTAGCAAGTTATTTTTATTATTAAGTGTAGGAGCAAAAAATAAATCAGCAATAGATGTAACCAATTTTCTGTTCATTTCCTCTGGATATGGAGAATACTTATCATAAGTTCTAAGTCCTGCCTCTACATGTCCTACTTTTACTTTGGCATAAAAAGCTGCTTGAGCTGCTGCAAGTGTAGTTGTAGTATCACCATGAACTAACACCATATCAGGTTTTTCTTTTTGAATTACATCATATAATCCTTCAAGCACTGCCGCTGTAATATGACTTAGTGTTTGTTTATCTTTCATAATATTCAAATCATAATCTGGCACTACTTTAAAAGCCTCTAAAACTTGATCTAACATTTGTCTATGTTGTGCTGTAACGCACACAATAGTTTCAATATCTTTATGCTTTTTTAACTCTAACGCAAGCGGACACATCTTTATAGCTTCTGGTCTTGTTCCAAAAACAAGCATTATTCTTAACTTTCCACCATTTGACAAATTCTTCACCTCCGGTATATCTAATGTTTTTCTTTTAGTAATAGAAACATTTTTTGCTTCAAGCAATATAAGAAACAGTATCGTTGCAGCAAAAATAATTAAACTTAAAATTCCTTTTTTCATTAACACAATTGCAAAAATTCCAAGTACAGCTGTAATGGCATAAAGCACAAGTACAGCTTGTTTTTGTGTTAATCCTAAATCTAGTAATCTATGATGCAAATGCCCTCTATCTGCTTGCATAATTGACTTACCTGATAACAAGCGTCTAACAATTGCAAATAATGTATCAAATATTGGAAGAGCTAGTACAATTACAGGTAATACAATTGCCATAACTGTATAAGTTTTAGCCATACCAAGCATAGAAACAGTAGCTAATGTATATCCTAAAAAGTTAGACCCTACATCTCCCATAAAAGTTTTAGCCGGATTAAAATTATATGGCAAAAAGCCAATTAAACTTCCAAGCAATGCTGCAACCAATATAAGAGGTATCTCAGCTGCACCATTTAATACAAATATTGTTAAAAGCGAAATTACCGATATTGCCGAAACACCAGTCGCAAGACCGTCTAATCCGTCTATCAAATTTATTGCATTAGTAACACCAACAATCCAACCAATTGTAATTAATATTGAAAGTAATTCATTTAGTCCATACATCTCTAAAAACGGAATTTCAATATATGCTATACGCATTCCCGAAAACACAACACAAAGTGCTGCAATTAATTGTCCTGTTAATTTTACAAAAGGTTTTAACCCTTTTATATCATCCATAA
This sequence comes from uncultured Eubacteriales bacterium, assembly GCA_964602275.1. Taxonomy (GTDB): domain Bacteria; phylum Bacillota; class Clostridia; order TANB77; family UBA1234; genus RGIG6291. Next base: position 4,998 of record CAZRQF010000001.1, on the reverse strand, counting down.
GTCCTGTTATTACAATTACAAAAGCTCCCGCATAAAAGCCAATCAAATTAACATCAACAAAGTTTATCGTCTTATCAATTTCACAACATACAAACATTATAAAAGTTGAAATCAAAAAACCAAAAATAAATGCTAGCCCACCAATTCTAGGCATTGCTTTTGAATGAATTTTCCTTTCATCTTTTGGTATATCAACCGCACCAACTTTAAAAGCTAATCTAATTGTAAACGGAGTAACAATCGCTGCCGCAATACAAGCAATTACAAAAGCCATAATCATGTTTAATACCATTTTTTCTACCTCTTACTTTCTTCATACTTTCCTATTTTTTCAAGCCTTAATTGATATTTTCCATCTAAGAACTTACTATCAAGCCAAATATCTATAATTTTTTTTACCATATCAAAATCCAATTCATCAGCACCAATTGCAATAATATTAGCATTATTATGCTCCTTTGCAGATTTGGCAGTAGCTCCACTATAGCAAAGAGCGCACCTTACACCATTTACTTTATTTGCCGCAATTGTCATACCAATTCCAGAACGACAAATTAAAATTCCTTTTTCATATTTACCACTTGCAACAGCTTCCGCAAGCGGTATAGCAATGTCAGGAAAATCAACAGAATCTTCCGAAAAAGTGCCAAAATCTTCAAATTCTAAATTTGTATATTCTTTTTTTATCTTTTCTTTTAATAAATATCCACCGTGATCACAGCCAATCGCTATCATAAAAACCCCCAAATTATATTTTTCCTTCATTTTCTAGTTTAACCAATAATTTATCAATACAGTCATTTATTTGAGCAGCACATGAGCTATACACAGACTCACCATATCCATATGGGTCATCAATATTAGCACTATTTTCATCATCGCCAACATACTCTCTTAAAGTATAAATCTTGTCTTTTAATTCTGGATACATTGAAATCAAAAAGAATTTATGTCTAAGAGTCATCGCCAAAATTAAGTCCATATGCATAACATCAGAATCTTCAACATTTGTAGCTCTATGATTAGACAAATCCAAATCAAATTCATTTCTCATAACAAAAATAGCCTCATCTGTTGGAATATCTCCATTATATGCACTTACACCCGAAGAACAAACCCTAAGTTTATCACTCAAGCCTTTTTTCAAAATCTTATCAGTTAAAATACAATCTGCCATCGCACTCCTACAAATATTACCAGTGCATACAAACATAATATCAAACATAAAATCCTCCTAAAAATGACAAATTTCTACTCAAAATAGTATATCACAAAATACGAATATTACAAGTAAATATCAACACATAAAACAATGCTGTCAGAACATTTGCATATTAAGTTTAAATGTTATATAATTTTGCTTAAATTGGAGGGATTATATGAATAAAGTTAATGTTTTGGGTGTTAATTTTGATAATGTTGATATGAATGAAGCTTTGGAAAGGTGTAAAGTTTTTTTGAAGGGTGATAATGGCAATTTAATTGTTACTCCTAATCCAGAAATTGTTATGAGAGCAAAAGACGATAATGAGTTTAAAGCTATTATTAACAATGCTTCTTTGGTTATTCCAGATGGTATCGGTATTATTAAAGGTGCTAATATTTTAGGGACGCCTTTAAAAGAGAGAGTTGCTGGTTACGATTTGATTTGCAATTTATTAGAGCTTGGCAAAGACGGCTCAATTTCCTTTTATTTTTGGGGTAGCAAACCAGGAATTGCCGAAATGGCTAAGCAAAAAATGGAGGAAAAATATCCAAACATCAAAATTTTAGGTGCTGACGATGGTTATTTTGACGATACTAAAAAAGCAAAAATTATAGAAAAAATTTCAGAAGCTAAACCTGATGTTTTGTTAGTTGGTGTTGGTGCACCTAAGCAAGAAAAAATTATAAATGAGTTATTAGAAAAAAATATTTTTAAAATCGGTATTGGTTGTGGCGGTTCTATCGATGTACTTTCAGGTACTGTTAAAAGAGCACCAAAATTGTTTATAAAATTACACCTTGAATGGTTTTGGCGACTTTTAAAAGAACCTACTAGACTTCCTAGAATGATGGTATTGCCAAAGTTTTTAAAAGAAGTAAAAAAGTCAAAAAATAGTTAGTGAGCATTTTCACTAACTATTTTTTAATTCTTATTTTACTGATATATATCCATCTAATGGATTTACATATTTTCCGTTTTCTCTTACTTCAAAATGTAAGTGTGGACCTGTTGAATATCCTGTTGTTCCAACTTTCATTATTTCTTGTCCTCTTTCTACTTTGTCACCTGCTTTTACAAGTAACTTGCTTGAGTGAGCATATAATGTTGTTATTCCGCCACCATGATCTATTATTATGTAATTTCCATATGCTGTGCTATATGTCGCTTTTATTACAGTTCCAGCAGCTGCTGCCACAACAGGCGAGCCATTGCATCCTGAACCTGCTATATCAACACCTGTATGCAATTTGTATACCTTTAATATTGGGTGAAGTCTATTTCCAAATTTTGAAGTTATTATATAATGTCCTGGCAAAGGCCATGTCATTTTTCCACCTGTATATGTTCCTGTCGAAGTAGTTTTTGCAAGTTCTTTTTCTAGTGCATCAGCTTCTTTAGTTAATGCATCTATTGACTGTTCAAGTGCCTTAGCATCTGAGTTTAAAGTTGCCAAATACTCTGTTCTTATTTCTTTTGTTTCTGTTAATTCTGCTATTTTTACTTCTAACTCATCTTTAAGTTCTGCACATCTTGTAATATCCGATTCTAATGCTTGTTTTTCAGTATCTAACGCAAGTTGTTCTACTTGTATTTCCTCTAAAAGTTCTTTATCATATTCTGCAATTTTTGATATTGCTCTTTCTAAGTATAACTTATCCGTAGGGTCAGATACATTTTTCGCAATAGTTTCCAATGATGTTGAGCCTCTTTTATAATATGCAACAACCCTATCTTTTCTAAGTTCAAGTTTCTCGTCATATTTTTCTTGCATATACTCAATATTTTCTTCCGCAACCACAATGCTATCTTCTAATCTATCAATTTCGTCTTCTATGCTTTCTATTTGATTAGTTGCCGAATTAATGCTTGTATCTAAACTATTAATTTGACTAAGCGTACTTTTTTGTTCTGACTTGATACTATTTAATTCACTTTTTTTGTCTTTTATTTGACTATTTGTATCGTTTAATTTTTGCTGTGTGGTTGCAGCAAAAACCGTAGTGGTAAGCAATACCACAAGTAAAAAAATTGAAACTATTTTTTTCATTTTTTCCTCCTTCGTATACACTATACATCTAAATACTTATTCATTGAAATAGAACTTCCAACAACACCAACTGCAATTCCAATTACTGTTAACATTCCAAATAAACTTGGTAAAATTTCTTTAGATTGTAAGAATTTCAAATCAGATGTAATCATATTTACTATTTGTGGATATAGCAAGTTAAACACAATAACCGTAATTAAAACTGCTATAATAGCCACTATAACACTTTCTATCATAAATGGAATTTTTACAAATCCGTCTGTTGCACCAACATATTTCATAATAGAAATTTCTTTACGCTTAGCATAAAGCATAAGCTTTGTCGAATTCATAATCAAAAATACTGATAAAATTATTATGTATGATAATAACACCGTGCAAAGCACTTGATATATCTTAGCTTGCCTAATTGCTTCTTTTGCAGTTTCCGCTGGTTGAATATCAGCTGCTCCCTTGCCTATACCATCCATGGTTTTTAATTTTTGTATGATAACATCTTCTGCCTCAACTTCTGAAAACGAAATTGAAAACCTTGCTGGAAATAATGTTTCAAGCATTTCATCTGAAAAGCCTTCTACCAATATTGGATCTTGTGAAATGGCATACTGTAAGCCTTCAGCTGATGATTGATAATCATAGCTGGTCACTTCTGGCATACTATCTAATTGACTTTTAATATTTGCAATTTGTTCCTCAGTTGCTCCTTCAACTGCACATGCTAATATTCTAGACTCCATATTTCTTCTTTGTTCTATCACATAACTTGCATTTTTTATAACTGAAAAAGTGATTGCAATTATAACCATAACAGTTATCATTGTACCAATTGAAATGATAACATTTTTCTTATTTTTCTTCATGCTATTTATAGCATCATAAACCCAGTAGCTAATTGTACTTATACTCATTATTGTAACCACCTTTCTTTATATCACTACAAATAACACCATTATTAATTGTAACAACCCTTTTCTCCATTTTATCCACAATATCCTTAGCGTGTGTAGCAACTACAACAGTTGTACCTCTACGATTTATATCATTTAATAAAGACATTATTTCCCATGCTGTTTCTGGGTCTAAGTTTCCAGTTGGCTCATCGGCAATAAGCATTACAGGATTGTTAACTATTGCTCTTGCAACGGCAACTCTTTGTTGCTCACCACCAGAAAGTTGATCTGGATATGCCTTTGCTTTATTTAAAAGTCCCACCAACGAAAGAACATTTGGCACTTGTCTTTTTATTGCTTTTCTACTAGCACCTATAACACGCATTGCATATGCAACATTTTCATAAACCGTCTTATCTTCTAAAAGTCTAAAATCTTGGAAAACAATTCCCATACTTCTACGCAAATTTGGTATTCTGTTTTTTGGCAATCTTGTAATATCTGCTCCATTTATATATATTCTTCCTGAATTTGGTTCAAGTTCTTTAAGCATCATCTTTATCATTGTTGATTTTCCACAACCGCTACCACCAATGATAAAAACAAATTCTCCTTTTTCAATTTCTAGGCTAGCGTTTTTCACTGCTGCTACACCAGTTGCATATGTCTTACTAACATTTTCAAATCTTATCATATTCGCTTCGCTCCCATTTTTTATTTTCATATAAATTTTACCAATAAAGTATATCAAAATCAAGTTGCCATTCAACAAAAAAACACAAAAAAAGCACATTTTTGTGCTTTTTTAATCTCTAAACTTTTATTTTCTAACTATCTTTTGAATGTTTTCA